>NZ_JAUQOQ010000024.1:0-51885 GCF_030580795.1 Pseudomonas boreofloridensis
ATTGGAATAATTGGTGGGGGGGTTGATTGTGGGGAGTTTTTTGTGGGGGGGGGGGGGGGGGGGCGCGCGGGGGGGGCCCCCCCCCCCCCCGGGGGGGGGGGGGGGGGGGGGCGCCCCCGCGATGGCTTCAACCGTGGTTCTTGCCCAGCAACGCGTGGTACAGCTCGGTGTCGCCGAGGATGCCGACCACCTTGTCGTTCTCCTGCAACACCAGCTTGTTGCCGGTGTGATAGCGGATCTGCAGCGCCTCGCGCATGCCGATGTCGGCATGCACCAGGGTCGGCCTGCGACCGAGGCTTTCCACGTCCTGACCCGGTGCCCAGTTCTGCAAGTCCAGCCCGTTCTGCCCCTGACGTGCACGTTGCAGCGAACCGCCTTCGCCCAGGTCCAGCCACGAATCGCCGCTGGGGTCCAGGCACACCGAACCGTTGATCCGCTTGCAGTCGTTGACGCTGCGCATCAGGCTGCGGCCGCACAGCACGTTGAGTGGGTTGGTGTGGGCGACGAAGGTGCGCACGTACTCGTCGGCCGGGTTGAGCACGATCTCTTCGGGCTTGCTGTACTGGATGATCCGACCGTCCTTCATGATCGCGATACGGCTGCCCAGTTTCAGCGCCTCGTCCAGGTCGTGGCTGACGAAGACGATGGTCTTGCTCAGCTTGCGCTGCAACTCCAGCAGTTCATCCTGCAGACCTTGGCGGATCAGCGGGTCGAGCGCCGAGAAAGGTTCGTCCATCAGCAGGATGTCGGCATCCATCGCCAGTGCCCGGGCCAGGCCCACGCGCTGCTGCATGCCGCCGGACAGTTCGTCAGGTTTCTTGTTGCGCCACTGGGTCAGGCCCACCAGCTCGAGTTTCTCATCCACCAGCTTGCGCCGCTCCTTCTCGGGGCGGCCCTGCATTTCCAGGCCGAAGCTGATGTTCTCGCGCACCGTCAGCCAGGGCATCAGGGCGAACTTCTGGAACACCATGGCGATGCGCTTGGTGCGCATCATCTTCAGTTCCGCCGGGGTGCAGTGGGCAATGTCGATGTGCTTGCCTTCGTGCTCGACGAACAGCTTGCCGCGGCTGACGGTGTTCAGGCCGTTGATGCAGCGCAGCAGGCTCGACTTGCCCGAACCGGACAGGCCCATCAGCACGCAGATCTCGCCCTTCTGGATGTCCAGGTTGGCTTTTTCCACGCCGACCACCAGGCCGGTCTGCTTGAGGATCTGCTCGCGGGTCTTGCCTTCGTCGAGCAGCGCCAGCGCTTCGCGCGGCTTGGTGGAGAAGATGACATCGACATCTTCGAAGCGAATGATGCTCATGCTTCACTCCTTGCCGGCTGTTCCGGTTGCTTGCAGATACGGTCGAGCATGATCGCCAACAGCACGATCGCCAGGCCCGCTTCGAAGCCGAGCGAGATGTCGGCGGTGTTGAGTGCGTTGACCACAGGCTTGCCCAGGCCGTCGGCGCCGACCAGCGCGGCGATCACCACCATCGACAGCGACAGCATGATGCACTGGGTGACCCCGGCGGCGATGCTGGGCATGGCGTGGGGCAGTTCGATGCGCGTGAGCAACTGGCGGCGCGAGCAGCCAAAGGCCTTGCCGGCGTCCATCAGTTCCTGCGGTACGTCGCAGATGCCCAGGTAGGTCAGGCGAATCGGCGCGGCGATGGCGAAGACCACGGTGGAGATCAGGCCGGGCACCACGCCCAGGCCGAACAGGGTCAGGGTCGGGATCAGGTAGACGAAGGTGGGGACGGTCTGCATCAGGTCCAGCACCGGACGCATGGCGGTGTAGAACATCGGCTTGTGCGCGGCGACGATGCCCAGCGGTACTCCGATGGCCACGCAGACCACCGTGGCGAAACTGACCTGGGCGAGGGTCTCCATGGTTTCCTGCCAGTAGCCCAGGTTGAGGATCAGCAGGAACGACACCGCGACGAACACGGTCAGCGCCACTTTGCGCTGAATCAGGTGCGCCAGGGCGGCGAAAATGGCGATGAGCACGAGTGGATTGAACCAGGTCAGCGTACTGGTGACGCCGTGGATCATGAACTCCAGCCCTTGGGCGATGGCATCGAAGTAGTTGGCACCATGTTGGGTCAACCACTCGACGAATGAGGCCATGTACTGCCCCAAAGGTATTTTCTGATCGATAAGCATGATAGCGAGCTTCCACCTGCAAAGATTGAAATCAGTCCGGGACGTCACGGTGGCGTCCCGAGGTAGTGCCTAATGGCCGTTGGCGACCATTACTGCTACTGCGTATTTCATTGTTATTGCGTGAGCTTGGCCTTGGCCGCCTCCAGGCCCGGTTTGCCATCCACGGTAGTCACGCCCGCGAGCCAGGCATCCAGCTTGCCAGGGTTGTCCTTGATGAAGCGCTTGGCGGCGGCGTCGGGTTTCATCTTGTCGTCCAGGACATAGCCCATCATGGTGCTTTCGTCCTTGAGATCGAACACCAGGTTCTTCAGCAACTGGCCGACGTTGCTGCACTGCTCGGTGTAGCCCTTGCGGGTGTTGGTGTAGACGGTGGCCTTGCCGAAGTCGGGACCGAAGTAGGCATCGCCGCCGGTCAGGTACTGCATCTTGAAGCGGGTATTCATCGGGTGGGGTTCCCAGCCGAGGAAGACGATGGCCTCGTTCTTGCGCTGGTCCTTGTCGACCTGGCTGAGCATGCCCGCTTCGCTGGACTGGACGATCTTGAAACCGGCGTCCTTCAGGCCGAAGGCGTTGTCGTCGATCATCTTCTGGATGGTGCGGTTGCCATCGTTACCCGGCTCGATGCCATAGATCTTGCCGCCCAGTTCCTGCTTGAACTTGGCGATGTCGCTGAAATCCTTCAGGCCCTTGTCGTACAGGTACTGCGGCACGGCCAGGGTGTACTTGGCGTTCTCCAGGTTGGCGCGCACGGTCTCGACGGTACCGGCGTCGCGGTACGCCTTGATGTCGTTTTCCATGGTCGGCATCCAGTTGCCGAGAAACACGTCCAGGTCTCTGCCGTTGGCCAGCGACTTGTAGGTCACCGGTACCGAGATCATGGTGGTGTGGGTCTTGTAGCCCAGCGCCTCGAGGACGGCGCTGGTGGTGGCGGTGGTCACGGTGATGTCGGTCCAGCCGACGTCGGAAAAGCGAACCGTCTGACATTGCTCGGGTTCGGCGGCCTGGGCCAGCACCGGGGCTGCGAGCAACGCGGCCAGTAACAGCGAGGGCGAAGCGTTCATGGGTGGACTCCTGTGATTTTTTCTTCGGGTTCGCGCAGTACGCCAGTCCTTTCTCGGGGGCTGATCGTCCGGGCCTGCAGAGGGCAGGTTGCGAGGCCGTGCAATACGAGTCGCTTTCGATAATCCACCAGCGTTCGGCAATCGCCTACTGGTGGAGTCGTAACCAGTGCAGGACAGGTCGCATCCAGTACGGGCAATGTCGTTTACGGATTTTTCCCTCCCCGAGGCCGTGCAATTGCGTCATTGGCTCGCCTGAAAGCGGCCAGACAGTGGCCATCCCTACAGGGCGCTGCCGGACAAAATCAGGTCGGTTGCAGACGGCGAAGGCTGGGTTAAAACCCCGATCATGCGTGCATTCGCGGCACCCGCCACCCTCAGCCTAGCAGCTGGCTGCGCCGCCACCTGGCGCGCAGGAACAAGCCCATCAAGAGGTGATTCGACAATGGCCATCAGCGTGTTCGACCTGTTCAAGATCGGTGTCGGGCCTTCCAGCTCGCATACCGTCGGCCCCATGCGCGCCGCCGCGCTGTTCGTCCAGGGGCTGCGTGAGCGCGGCGAACTGGAGCAGGTGAGACGCGTCGAGGTGCGCCTGTACGGCTCGCTGTCGGCCACCGGTATCGGCCATGGCACCGACAACGCCACGATCATGGGGCTGATGGGCGAATGGCCCGACTCCATCGACCCGACCCAGATCACCCCGCGTATCGCCGACCTGCGCGAAACCGGCACGCTGCTGCTGGACAACCGCCTGCCCATCGACTTCGTCTGGGCCCGCGACGTGCTGCTGCTCGACGAGAACCTGCCGTATCACCCCAACGCCATGACCCTGGTCGCCGAGGGCACCGCCGGTGAGCTGCACCGCGACACCTACTACTCGGTCGGCGGCGGCTTCGTGGTCGATGCGCAGCAGGCCGCCAGTGGCGTGCTGGATGCCGACCAGACCGTGCTGCCCTACGATTTCAACAGCGCCGCCGAGCTGCTCCGGCTGTGCAAGCAAAACGACATGCGCGTGTCGCAATTAATGATGGAGAACGAAAAGGTCTGGCGCAGCGAGGCGGAGATTCGCGCCGGTCTGCTCAAGCTGTGGCAAGCCATGCAGGAATGCGTGAACAACGGCCTGAAGTACGAAGGCACGCTGCCCGGTGGGCTCAACGTGCGGCGCCGTGCGGCCAAGCTGCACCGCAGTCTGCAAGAGATCGGCAAGCCCAACGTGATCGGCTCGACCATGAGCGCCATGGAGTGGGTCAACCTGTTCGCCCTGGCGGTCAATGAAGAAAATGCCGCCGGTGGGCGGATGGTCACCGCGCCGACCAACGGTGCGGCAGGCATCATTCCGGCGGTGCTGCACTACTACATGCGCTTCTCCGACGCGGTGGACGAGTCCAACGTGGTGGACTTCTTCCTGGGGGCGGCGGCGGTGGGCATCTTGTGCAAGAAGAACGCCTCGATCTCCGGCGCCGAGGTGGGCTGCCAGGGCGAGGTCGGTTCGGCGTGCGCCATGGCCGCCGCCGGGCTTGCCGACGTGCTCGGCGCCACCCCGGCGCAATTGGAGAACGCCGCCGAGATCGCCCTGGAGCACAACCTCGGGCTGACCTGCGACCCGGTCGGCGGTCTGGTCCAGGTGCCCTGCATCGAGCGCAACGCCATCGCGGCGGTGAAAGCCATCAACGCCGTGCAGATGGCCCTGCGCGGTGACGGCGAGCACTTCATCTCCCTCGATCACGTGATCCGCACCATGCGCGATACCGGCGCCGACATGCACGACAAGTACAAGGAAACCTCGCGCGGCGGTCTGGCCGTCAACGCCATCGAATGCTGATGCGCCGATCTGGCCCTTTTCTGGCCGCTGTGCTGCATCGTTGTGCAGTGGCCAACGCCGACCGACCGTCGGCTGTCGCTATCGAGCGTGTCATTGTCGGTGACACTCATGGATGTCGCTTCTGAGCAACCTTCCCACAAGTGCTACTGAATTGCTCAGCCGTTACACGCAGAGGCGCTGGCGCGCTGCTTTGCGTTCTATGACCAAGTCCTACAGAAAGGCCCTACAAGACGCACGGTAACGTCGTTTTTAGGTTTTTTTGGATAGCCGTTCAATTTCAGGCACGGCGTTTGCGTGGAGTTGGGTATAGCCCCCGCACAAGGATAGGGGGCAATAACAAGAAAACGGTGCCCGCCTGAGGCACACCCTGCATTTGTGTGAGGAGAAATCGCGATGACGTCGTACACCTCCGGGCCAACCCAGAACCGCACAGCTCCACAGTCCATCGGGTTTCTCCTTCTGGACAACTTCACCCTCATTTCCCTGGCGTCGGCGGTCGAGCCGCTGCGCATGGCCAACCAACTGTCCGGACGCGAGCTGTATCGCTGGCACACCCTGACCGTGGATGGCGGACAGGTCTGGGCCAGCGACGGTCTGCAGATCACCCCCGATGCGGCGATGCACAGCGCGCCGCCCATCGACACGGTGATCGTCTGTGGCGGCGTTGGCATCCAGCGCGCAGTCACCCGTGAACACGTGACCTGGCTGCAGGCCCAGGCCCGCCAGTCGCGCCGTCTGGGCGCGGTCTGCACCGGCAGTTGGGCGCTGGCCTGTGCCGG
The DNA here is from genome assembly GCF_030580795.1 of Pseudomonas boreofloridensis. Classification (NCBI taxonomy): domain Bacteria; kingdom Pseudomonadati; phylum Pseudomonadota; class Gammaproteobacteria; order Pseudomonadales; family Pseudomonadaceae; genus Pseudomonas; species Pseudomonas boreofloridensis. The sequence continues at coordinate 5,808 of NZ_JAUQOQ010000024.1, forward strand.
TCTGCTCGATGGCTTCGACTGCAGCGTGCACTGGGAATGTCTGGCCGCGATGCAGGAAGCCTTCCCGCGGGTCAACATGAGCACGCGCCTGTTCACCCTCGACCGCAACCGCTTCACCAGCTCCGGCGGCACCGCGCCGCTGGACATGATGCTGCACCTGATCAGCCGCGACCACGGCCGTGAGCTGTCGGCAGCTATCTCCGAAATGTTCGTCTACGAGCGCATTCGCAACGAGCAGGATCACCAGCGCGTGCCGCTCAAGCACATGCTCGGCACCAACCAGCCGAAGCTTCAGGAAATCGTCGCGCTGATGGAGGCCAACCTCGAGGAGCCGATCGACCTGGACGAACTGGCGGTATACGTCAACGTGTCGCGTCGTCAGCTCGAGCGCCTGTTCCAGAAGTACCTGCACTGCTCGCCGTCGCGCTACTACCTGAAGCTGCGACTGATCCGGGCGCGGCAACTGCTCAAGCAGACGCCGATGTCGATCATCGAAGTGGCGTCGGTGTGCGGCTTCGTCTCCACGCCGCACTTCTCCAAGTGCTACCGCGAATACTTCGGCATTCCGCCGCGTGACGAACGCGTCGGTTCCAACACCGCGCAGCAGGTGGCGATGATGCCGATTCCGCAGGCCATGGCGCTGTCGCCGCATAGCGGCCCGATGGCGGCGCTGAGCCAGGCGCGCAACGAGTCGACCTTCGCCAGTGTGAGGCTCTGAGCGGGCGCAGGCCTTATCGCCGGTGACGTGCCGCGTCGATAAGGCCTGCGCCGAGCGTGTGGCTAGCCGCGCTGACTGAACTGCGCCAGCGCCGGCAGTAACTGCTTGTCGATGGCCTGGCGCACGGCCGGCAGGATCGTCGCGCTGCCGGTGTACATCTGCTCCACCATCCCCTTGAGCGCGCGTGCGTTGGGCTCGGTCAGCCCACGCACCGCCGCTTCGCAGGCTTGCTCGGCGCTGGCGCCGGCAGGAATCTCGAACCCGCGCGCGCGCAGGTGGCCCAGCAAGTCGTCCTGATCGATCAAATCGGCATGCATCATAGTGAAGGTCCTTGTCTGCGGTCAGTGATGACCGATTCTGTGACCACCACGACAGGCCCGCAAGCACAGCGCGTGGCGATGGCTGCCATGACTAAGAACAGGTCGTTTCCGGCTAAATCCATCCCCGTGGAAGTCAGCACACTGGACTCATTCACGGCACCGAGGGTTTGGTCACCCTCACTCTGGCACAGTGGATGTTGCTCGCTCTCTGCCCCGGATGCTCACGGCTTCCGGGGCTTTTTTTGCGCGCGCCAGCGCGGCTCACGGCGGGCTCGGCAGGCCCATCACGCGCCCGACATAGTCCATCGGCGGCAGGTCGACCTGCTCAGCCACCAGCCGTTGCAGCGACGCCACGCTGTGCTCAGCGAACGGCGCCGACTTCGGCCCCGCCAAGTCCACATGCAGCAGCATCTGCTCACTGGCCGCCAGCGCGCCGTCGAAGTCGGCGCTGTGCAGGCTGTGGTAGAGATGCAGGCGCTTGCGGTCGAAGCCGATGATCTGCGTCTGCACCCACACCTCGGTGCCGAGCTTCACCTCGTGCAGGTAATTGATGTGCGCCTCCAAGGTGAACAGCGAGTGCCCGCTCTGCCCGCGACTGTCGGCATCCAGACCGATGCGCGCCATCAGCGCATCGGTGGCGTAGCTGAAGATCAGCAGGTAGTAGGCGTCGCGCAGGTGCCCGTTGTAGTCCACCCAGTCCGGCTGGACCGTGGTGCGGTAGGTGAGCAGTACCGTCATCGATTTCTCCTCAGTCGCCGAAGGCCATGCCGTGGGCGGTCTTGCTCTGCTTCACCGCGTCCAGCACCGCGAGCAGGGTGTCGTCGCGGTAGCGCTCCAGCGCAGCGATGCTGTGCTCGCCCAGTTGCTCGGTGGTGCCTTCGACCACATCGTCGATCAACCGCTCGGTGAGCTCCGGGGCGGGCAGGTACGTCCAGGGTAGCTTGAGCGCCGGGCCGAACTGCGCCATGAAGTGACGCATGCCTGCATCGCCCCCGGCCAGGGTGTAGGTGAGGAAGGTGCCCATGAACGACCAGCGCAGTCCGGCGCCAAAGCGGATCGCATCGTCGATCTCGCCGGTGCTGGCCACGCCGTCGTTGACCAGGTGCAGGGCCTCGCGCCACAGCGCTTCGAGCAGCCGGTCGGCGATGAAGCCGGGCACTTCCTTACGCACGTGCAGGGGGCGCATGCCCAGTGCACTGTACACCGTCCTGGCAGCGTCGATGGCGCTGGCGTCGGTGTGCCTGCCGCCGACGATCTCCACCAGCGGCAGCAGGTACACCGGGTTGAACGGATGGCCGACCAGGCAGCGTTCCGGGAAGGTGGCGGTGGCGTAGAAGTCGCTGGGCAGCAAGCCCGAGGTGCTGGAGGCGATGATCGCCTCAGGCTTGGCGGCGGCGCTGATGCGTGCGTGCAGCTCGAGCTTCAGTTCCAGGCGCTCGGGCGCGCTTTCCTGGATGAAGTCAGCGTCGCGCACGCAGTCTTCCACGCTGGCCACGACGCGCAGACGGTCCTGACTGGCGCCAGGGGCCAGGCCCTGTTTCTCCAGGGCGGGCCAGGCATTGGCGATGCGCTTGCGCAGGGCCTGCTCGGCGCCGGGTGCCGGGTCCCAGGCGATGACGTCCAGCCCGTGGGCCAGCGCACGGGCGACCCAGCCGCTGCCGATGACGCCGCTGCCGAGCGCGGCGAAGGTCTTGATCTCGGTGATGTAAGGCATGTGCTGCAACTCCTGGAACAAGGCTCAGCGGCGCTTGAGGTTCATTTTTTCGCGGCCTTCGGCCGGGGTAAGCACGCGCGCGCCGAGGCGCGAGATGATCTCCACCGCGCGCTCGACTAGCTGCCCGTTGCTGGCCAGCACGCCGCGGTCGAGGTAGAGGTTGTCTTCCAGGCCCACCCGCACGTTGCCGCCGAGCAGCACCGCTTGCGCGGCCATGGGCATCTGCATGCGACCGATGCCGAAGCCGGCCCAGGTGACGTCGGCTGGCAGGTTGTCGACCATGGCCTTCATGGTGGTGGTGTCGGCCGGGGCGCCCCAGGGGATGCCCAGGCACAGTTGAAAGAGGGGATCGTGCAGCAAGCCTTCCTTGATCATCTGCTTGGCGAACCACAGGTGGCCGGTGTCGAAGATCTCGAGTTCGGCTTTCACCCCCAGCTCGGTGATGCGCTTGGCACCTGCGCGCAGCTGGGCCGGCGTCGATACGTAGATCGAATTACCGTCGCCGAAGTTGAGGGTGCCGCAGTCCAGGGTGCAGATTTCCGGCAACAGCGCCTCGACATGGGCCAGGCGTTCCAGCGGGCCGATCAGGTCGGTGCCGGTGCCGAACGCCATGGGGTTCTCGTCGGGGCCGATTTCCAGGTCGCCACCCATGCCGGCGGTGAGGTTGACGATCACATCCACGTCGGCCTCGCGGATGCGCTCCATGACCTCGCGGTACAGCGCGACATCGCGGCTGAAACGACCTGTTTGTGGGTCGCGCACGTGGCAGTGGACCACGGTGGCACCGGCCTTGGCCGCCTCCACGGCCGCGGCGGCGATCTGCTTGGGGGTGACAGGGACCAGGTGGCTCTTGGCGGCGGTGTCGCCGGCACCGGTCAGGGCGCAGGTGATGATGACGTCATGGTTCATGGCGGGGCCTTGGGTTCGATGTGCTGGGATTCGAGGTGAAGGTGTCGCGAGCGCATTGCAGGGCGGGGCGCGCGGCGCCCCACGCGGTTCAGTTGGCGCTGAGCTTGAGGTGCTCTGCCGCGGGCTGGCCATCGAAGGTGGTCACGCCTTCGAGCCAGCGGGCCTTGTCCTGGGGGTGGTCCTTGAGCCACTGGCGCGCCGACACCAGCGGGTCTTTATGATCGAGCAGCGGCTGCATCATGCGGCTCTCGTCCTCGGCACTGAAGGTCAGGTTGGCCAGCAGGCGGCTGGCGTTCGGGCAGCGCTGGGCGTAGTCGGGGGCGGTGACGGTCCATACCGTGGCGCGGCCCTCGTCCGGGCCGAGTGCGTCCTGGCTGTCGCCCAGGTAGACCATGTCGAGGTTGACGTTCATCGGGTGCGGCTTCCAGCCGAAGAACACCACGGCCTCCTTGCGCCGCACCGCGCGGTCCACGGCGGCGAGCATGCCGGCTTCGCTGGACTCCACCAGCTGGAACTTGCCCAGGCCGAACTGGTTCTTGGCGATCATCGCCTTGATCTGGGTGTTGGCGCCGGAGCCGGGTTCGATGCCGTAGATCTTGCCTTTGAGCGCCTTCTCGAAGGTGTGGATGTCGGCGAAGGTCTTCAGGCCCTGGTCGGCCAGGTACTTGGGCACTGCGAGGGTGGCGCGGGCATCTTCCAGGCTGGGCTTTTCCAGCACCTTGAGCTGGCCCGCCTCGATGAACGGGGTGATGGTCTGGGTCATGATCGGGTTCCAGTACCCCAGGAACATGTCCAGGCGCTTGTCGCGAATGCCCGCGAAGATGATCTGTTGCGAGGCGCTGGTCTGGGCAGTCTGGTAGCCCAGGCCGTCGAGCAGCACTTGGGCCATGGCGCTGGTGGCGATGACATCGGTCCAGTTGACCACGCCCAGGCGCACGTTCTTGCAGACCGCGGGTTCTGCAGCGAAAAGCGGGGTGACCAGGGTGCTGCTCAGGGCGAAGGACAACAGGCTGCGGCGGATCAAGCGATGCATGGTGGCTCTCCATCGGCAGTGCGTATTGTTATGGGATCCGGCCTCTGCGGGCCGTGGGAAAAACGTTACGCCCATGGCACAGTGGGCAATCGCACGCTGGCGACCAAGAGTTGCACTGCAGCGACCATCCATCTCCCAGGAGTCAGCGATGCCGGACACCATCCAGTTTCTGCTCTTGCCAGGGTTTTCCGCGCTGGGCTTCATCAGTGCGCTGGAGCCATTGCGGGTGGCCAACCGCTTTCGCGGTGCGCTGTATCGCTGGCGGGTGCTGAGCCTGGACGGCGGGCCGGTGCAGGCCAGCAATGGCATGTCGGTCAATGCCGACCTGGCGCTGGCCGACAGCGAGCGTGGCGCGATGCTGTTGGTGGTGGCCGGTTTCGAGCCGCTGGCTTGCCACGGGCCGGCATTGCAGCAGGCGCTGCGGCGGGTCGAGCACGAGGGCGGCATCCTCGGTGGCATCGACACCGGCGCGGTGGTGCTGGCCGAAGCTGGTCTGCTCGACGGTTACCGCGCCACCTTGCACTGGGAGGCGCTGGAGGCGTTCAAGGAGCGCTATCCGCGCCTGCAGGCCACCCAGGAATTGTTCGAGATCGACCGTCGGCGCATCACCTGCGCAGGTGGCACTGCGTCCATCGACTTGATGCTCGATCTGATCGCCCAGGCCCACGGCAGCGAACTGGCGATCCAGGTGTCGGAGCAGTTCGTGCTCGGGCGCATCCGCCCACGCCAGGACCACCAGCGCATGGAAATCGCCACGCGCTACGGCATTCGCAACCGCAAGCTGGTGAAGGTGATCGGCGAGATGGAGCGCAATACCGAGCAGCCGCTGGACACCCTGGCGCTGGCCGAGACGATTCAGGTCACTCGGCGCCAGTTGGAGCGGCTGTTCCGCGTGCACCTGGACGACACGCCACGCGGTTTTTACCTAGGCCTGCGCCTGGACAAGGCCCGGCAACTGCTGCGCCAGACCGACATGGGCGTGCTGCAGGTGGCGGTGGCGTGCGGCTTCGAGTCGGCGTCGTACTTCACCCGTTGCTACAGAGCACGCTTCGCCCAGTGCCCACGGCAGGACCGCCTGGCGCGGGCGGTGTCCGCCTTGGCCTGAACCGGGGTAGGGCCGGGTTCAGGCTGGACATTCACTGCTGCCCGATGGACTGCAGGTACTCCGAGCGCTCGTCGCTGCGCTGTGCCAAGCAGGTGTTCCAGGCGGCCTCGAAGGCCTTGCTGCCGGGCTTCTCGGCGTAGGTCTCGACCTTGCAGTCGGCGTCACGCAGTTGTGCCCAGAGCTTCTGCGCCGCGTCCATGCGCGCCGTGAGCGCGCTGGCCTTGTCGTTCTCGTCGGCGTACTGATCGCGGATGCGCTGCAGCAGGTCGTCGTAGGCCGACTTCAGCTCGCGCTCGGCCGTCTGCTTGTTATAGGTCGCGCACGCATAGGCCTGCTGGTCGTTCTCGACGCTGTCGCAGGGCGTGCTGTCTTCCTCGGCGGCCTGCGCGCCCAGCGCCACGCACAGCAGGACCAGCCATGCCTTTGATTTCATCCGTTTTCTCCTGAACAGACTGACGAATCGTCAGGGATTCTCGCTCAGCCTCGGGCTGGGTGATAGGGGGTGCGAAAAATGTTCATCGACAGCCCTTGTCGAGACTCGCTCTCATCGACCAACGGCAGGCCAGAGCGTGCCGTTCGCCGCCTTGACGCTTTCGGCAAACCCCCTGTCGTTTTTGCACCGAGGCGACACAGGCCGCAGGCATATGCTGGCCCCAAACCGCCGGCACCTGGTTCGGCGCGACCCATTACAAGCCTCACGATAAAAGGGGACAGCCTGATGAGCCCAGCCGAATTACACGCCGACAGCATCGTCATCGATGGCCTGATCATCGCCAAGTGGAACCGCGAGCTGTTCGAGGACATGCGCAAAGGCGGCCTGACCGCGGCCAACTGCACCGTGTCGGTCTGGGAAGGCTTCAAGGCGACCGTCGACCAGATTGCCGCCAGCCAGAAGCTGATCCGCGAGAACGGCGACCTGGTGATGCCGGTGCGTACCACCGCCGACATCCGCAAGGCCAAGGAGCTGGGCAAGACCGGCATCCTCTTCGGCTTCCAGAACGCCCACGCCTTCGAAGACCAGATCGCCTACGTCGAGATCTTCAAGCAACTGGGCGTGGGCATCGTGCAGATGTGCTACAACACCCAGAACCTGGTGGGCACCGGCTGCTACGAGCGTGACGGCGGGCTGTCGGGCTTCGGCCGCGAGATCGTCGCCGAGATGAACCGCGTGGGCATCATGTGCGACCTGTCGCACGTCGGCTCCAAGACCTCCGAAGAAGTCATCCTCGAATCGAAGAAGCCGGTGTGCTACTCGCACTGCCTGCCGTCGGGCCTCAAGGAGCACCCGCGCAACAAGTCCGACGAGGAACTGAAGTTCATCGCCGACCACGGCGGCTTCGTCGGCGTGACCATGTTCGCGCCGTTCCTGGCCAAGGGCATCGACTCGACCATCGACGACTACGCCGAAGCCATCGAATACACCATGAACATCGTTGGTGAAGACGCCATCGGTATCGGTACCGACTTCACCCAGGGCCACGGCCAGGACTTCTTCGAGTACCTGACCCACGACAAGGGCTACGCCCGTCGCCTGACCAACTTCGGCAAGATCATCAACCCGCTGGGGATCCGCACCGTCGGCGAGTTCCCCAACCTCACCGAGACCCTGCTCAAACGCGGCCATTCCGAGCGCGTGGTGCGCAAGATCATGGGCGAGAACTGGGTGAACATCCTGAAAGATGTCTGGGGCGAATAAGCCGCTCTCCAAGCCTGCAAGCCCCGGCCAATAACGCTGGGGCATCCAACACAAAAAATTCTGGAGTTAAGTTTCCATGGCCAAGATCGCCCCGCAATTGCCCATCGAAGTCGACAGCGAGACCGGTGTCTGGACCAGCGACGCCCTGCCGATGCTGTACGTGCCGCGCCACTTCTTCGTCAACAACCACATGGGCATCGAGGAAGTGCTGGGCGCCGACGCCTACGCTGAAATCCTCTACAAGGCCGGCTACAAATCGGCCTGGCACTGGTGCGAGAAAGAAGCCGAGTGCCACGGCCTGGAAGGCGTCGCGGTATTCGAGCACTACATGAAGCGCCTGAGCCAGCGTGGCTGGGGCCTGTTCGAGATCCAGGACATCGACCTGGACAAGGGCACCTGCAGCGTCAAGCTCAAGCACTCCGCGTTCGTGTACGTCTATGGCAAGTGCGGCCGCAAGGTCGACTACATGTTCACCGGCTGGTTCGCCGGTGCCATGGACCAGATTCTCGCTGCCCGCGGCAGCAAGATCCGCACCGTGGCCGAACAGGTCTACGGCGGATCGGAAGAAGGCCACGAAGATGGCCTGTTCATTACGAAGCCGTTGTAAGCCGGAGAGAGCGTCATGGCATTCGAAGCAATGTTCCAGCCGATCCAGATCGGCAAGCTGACCATCCGCAACCGCGTGCTCAGCACCGCGCACGCCGAGGTCTACGCGACCGACGGCGGCATGACCACCGACCGCTATGTGAAGTACTACGAAGAGAAGGCCAAGGGCGGCATCGGCCTGGCCATCTGCGGCGGTTCCTCGGTGGTGGCCATCGACAGCCCGCAGCAGTGGTGGGCGTCGGTCAACCTGTCCACCGACCGCATCATCCCGCACTTCCAGAACCTGGCCGACGCCATGCACAAGCATGGCGCCAAGATCATGATCCAGATTACCCACATGGGTCGTCGCTCGCGTTGGGACGGCTTCAACTGGCCGACCCTGATGTCGCCGTCCGGCATCCGTGAACCGGTACACCGCGCCACCTGCAAGACCATCGAGGTGGAAGAGATCTGGCGCGTGATCGGCAACTACGCCCAGGCCGCGCGCCGGGCCAAGGAAGGTGGCCTGGACGGCGTCGAGCTGTCGGCGGTGCACCAGCACATGATCGACCAGTTCTGGAGCCCGCGCGTCAACAAGCGGACCGACGAGTGGGGCGGCAGCTTCGAAGGCCGCATGAAGTTCGGCCTGGAAGTGCTCAAGGCGGTGCGCGCCGAGGTCGGCGACGACTTCTGCGTGGGCATGCGTATCTGCGGTGACGAGTTCCACCCCGATGGCCTCAGCCACGAGGACATGAAGCAGATCGCGGCGTACTACGATGCCACCGGCATGCTCGACTTCATCGGCGTGGTGGGCTCGGGGTGCGACACCCACAACACCCTGGCCAACGTCATCCCGAACATGAGCTACCCGCCAGAGCCGTTCCTGCACCTGGCCGCTGGCATCAAGGAAGTGGTCAAGGTACCGGTGCTGCACGCACAGAACATCAAGGACCCGAACCAGGCCACGCGCATTCTCGAAGGCGGCTACGTGGACATGGTCGGCATGACCCGTGCCCACATGGCCGACCCGCACCTGATCGCCAAGATCAAGATGGGTCAGATCGACCAGATCAAGCAGTGCGTCGGCGCCAACTACTGCATCGACCGTCAGTACCAAGGTCTGGATGTGCTGTGCATCCAGAACGCCGCGACCTCCCGTGAGTACATGGGGGTGCCGCACATCATCGAGAAGTCCACCGGGCCCAAGCGCAAGGTGGTGGTGGTCGGTGCCGGCCCTGCCGGCATGGAAGCCGCGCGCGTCGCTGCCGAACGTGGCCACGACGTGACCGTATTCGAGAAGCGCGAGCAGATCGGCGGGCAGATCACCATCGCCGCCAAGGCGCCGCAGCGTGACCAGATCGCCGGTATCACCCGCTGGTATCAACTGGAGTTCGCCCGCCTGAAGGTGGACCTGCGCCTGGGCACTGCGGCGGATATCCCGACCATCCAGGACCTGCGTCCGGACATCATCGTGCTGGCGGTGGGCGGTCATCCGTTCGTCGAGCAGAACGACCATTGGGGCGCTGCCGAAGGGCTGGTGGTGAGCAGTTGGGACGTGCTCGACGGCAAGGTCGCGCCGGGCAAGAACGTGCTGGTGTACGACACCATCTGCGAATTCACCGGCATGTCGGTGGCTGACTTCATCGCCGACAAAGGCAGCCAGGTCGAGATCGTCACCGACGACATCAAGCCGGGTGTGGCCATGGGCGGCACCACCTTCCCGACTTACTACCGCAGCATGTACCCCAAGGAAGTGATCATGACCGGGGACATGATGCTGGAGAAGGTCTACCGCGAAGGCGACAAGCTGGTGGCGGTGCTGGAGAACGAATACACCGGGGCCAAGGAAGAGCGGGTGGTCGACCAGGTGGTGATCGAGAACGGCGTGCGTCCCGACGAGGAGCTGTACTACGGCCTCAAGGACGGTTCGCGCAACAAAGGCCAGATCGACATCGAAGCCCTGTTCGCGATCCAGCCGCAGCCAATCCTCAGCCAGCCGGGCGAAGGTTACCTGCTGTACCGCATCGGCGACTGCGTGGCCCAGCGCAACGTGCACGCGGCGATCTACGATGCCTTGCGCCTGTGCAAGGACTTCTGATCGCACTGGCATGAATACCGCCCCACGTGGGCGGGATTGGCCCCCCTGTGGGAGCGGCCTTGTGTCGCGAAAGGGTCGCCAAGCGACCCCAGGATCTGGACAGCACCGCTGAGCCTCCTGGGGCTGCTGGGCAGCCCTTTCGCGACACGAGGCCGCTCCCACAGGGGTCCGCGTCACCCTTGAGGTGATGCAAGAATCCAGCTGTTGTGGGGGCTTCCCATGTTGAACACCCTTCTACCCATCCTGCTGTTCGCCGCGCTCGGCCTGGCCGTGCTCGGCGCCGTGCGTCGTGTGAGCATGTGGCGTCGTGGTCGGCCTGCGAAGGTCGATCTGATCGGCGGCCTGCTGGCCATGCCGCGCCGCTACCTGGTGGACCTGCACCACGTGGTCGAGCGCGACAAGTACATGTCCAAGACCCACGTCGCCACCGCCGGTGGTTTCGTGCTGTCGGCGCTGCTGGCGATCCTGGTGCACGGCTTCGGCCTGCAGAGCAAGATCCTCGGCTACGCCCTGCTGGTGGCCACGGTGATCATGTTCAGCGGCGCCATCTTCGTCTTCAAGCGTCGCCTGAACCCCCCTTCGCGCCTGTCCAAAGGCCCGTGGATGCGTCTGCCCAAGAGCCTGCTGGTGTTCGCCGCGAACTTCTTCATCGCCACCCTGCCGGTGGCGGGTATCCTGCCGGCCAACACCGGCGGCTGGGTGATGGTCGGCATTCTCGGCCTGGGTGTGCTGTGGGGCGTGTCGGAGCTGTTCTTCGGCATGACCTGGGGCGGGCCGATGAAGCACGCCTTCGCCGGTGCCCTGCACCTGGCCTGGCACCGCCGCGCCGAACGTTTCGGCGGCGGGCGCTCCACTGGCCTCAAGCCGCTGGACCTGGAAGACCCGAGCGCGCCGCTGGGCGTGGAAAAACCGGTGGACTTCACCTGGAACCAACTGCTGGGCTTCGACGCCTGCGTGCAGTGCGGCAAGTGCGAGGCCATGTGCCCGGCCTTCGCCGCTGGCCAGCCGCTGAACCCGAAAAAACTGATTCAGGACATGGTCATCGGCCTGGCCGGTGGCACCGACGCCAAGTTCGCCGGCAGCCCGTACCCCGGCAAACCCATCGGCGAGCACGGCGGCCATCCGCACCAGCCAATCGTCAACGGCCTGGTCGATGCCGAAACGCTGTGGTCGTGCACCACGTGCCGGGCCTGCGTCGAGGAATGCCCGATGATGATCGAGCACGTCGATGCCATCGTCGACATGCGCCGTCACCTCACCCTGGAGAAGGGCGCGACACCGAACAAGGGCGCCGAGGTGCTCGACAACCTGATCGCCACCGACAACCCCGGCGGTTTCAATCCGGGCGGTCGGATGAACTGGGCGGCAGACTTGAACCTCAAGTTGCTCTCGGACGTGAAGACCACCGAGGTGCTGTTCTGGGTGGGTGATGGCGCCTTCGACATGCGCAACCAGCGCACCCTGCGCGCCTTCGTCAAAGTGCTCAAGGCCTCGGGCGTGGACTTCGCCGTGCTCGGCCTGGAAGAGCGCGACAGCGGGGACGTGGCGCGTCGCCTGGGCGACGAGGCGACCTTCCAGCAGTTGGCCAAGCGCAACATCCAGACCCTGGCCAAGTACCAGTTCCAACGCATCGTCACCTGCGACCCGCACAGCTTCCATGTCCTCAAGAACGAGTACGGCGCTTTGGGCGGCGATTACCAGGTGCAGCACCACAGCACCTACATCGCCGAACTGATCGCTGCCAAACGCCTGAACCTTGGCCAGCACAAGGGCGGCAGCGTCACCTACCACGACCCGTGCTACCTGGGGCGCTACAACGGCGAGTACGAAGCCCCGCGTGAAGTGCTCAAGGCGCTCGGTATCGAAGTGCGCGAGATGCAGCGCTCGGGCTTCCGTTCTCGCTGCTGCGGCGGTGGCGGCGGTGCGCCGATCACCGACATTCCCGGCAAGCAGCGGATTCCCGACATGCGCATGGACGATATCCGCGAAACCGAGGCCGAGCTGGTGGCGGTGGGTTGTCCGCAGTGCACCGCCATGCTCGAAGGGGTGGTCGAGCCCCGCCCACAGATCAAGGACCTGGCCGAGCTGGTCGCCGACGTGTTGATCGAAGAACAAGCGCCAGCAGCGACCAGCAAACCGGCTGCGGCCAAACGTGAACCTGCGGAGGTGCACTGATGAGCGACATCGTCCGCCGCGACCCACGCGCCGAGTGGATCGCCCGTAACCGTCTGCATCCGTTGCACGCCGCGATGCAGACGCAACAGACTAGCTGGATGGGCCCCAACGGGCTCATGCGCAAGAACCCTCACGCACTGGCAGCCGGCTTCGTCGGCCCGGCCGGTCTCAAGCGTATCGACCGCAGCGGCGCCCAGCAGGGCACTGCCGGTGGCGCACGGCGCACGGCAGCGGCCGAGGTGCAGTTGCCGCTGCACCAAGTGGCGGATCCTGCCTTCTACATCACCGTGGTACCGGACATGGTCGGTGGCCGCCTGGGCAGTCACGACCGCGACCTGCTTGGCTTGGCCCGCAGCCTGGCCGGCAACGACGGCGCGGTGCTGGCCGTGGTGTTCGGTGAACACAAGGAAAGCAACTTCGCCAACGCCGGGGTGGACCGCTTGCTGGTCATCGAAGGCGACGCCTACAGCGGTTACGCCCCCGAACAGCTGGTTCAAGGCCTGCGTGCTGTGGATAACCAGTTCGCGCCGCGCCACTGGCTGTTGCCTGATAGCCGCACCGGTGGCGGCGAGTTGGGCCGACGCCTGGGCGCCGCGCTGGGCGAACGTCCGGCCACGCGGGTCTGGCAGATCAAGGACGGCCAGTGCATCGGCCGCGCCGGGGCCGGTCAGCAGGACCTGCAACGCGGCCTGCCGCGCCTGATCCTGGCCGCAGCCGAATGCGCCGACCCGGTCAGCGAAACCCGTCACGAAGCCTTGCCGGTGGCGTTGTCCACAGGCGTGGCCCGTAGCCTTTCGCGCATCGAGGACCTGGGGCCGGTGGCCGTGGATCCGGCGGCCATCGCCATGGCCGAGGCCGAGTTCATCGTCTCCGGTGGCAACGGGGTCAAGGACTGGGCGCTGTTCCACCAGGCCACGGCGGCGCTGGGCGCCACCGAAGGCGCCTCGCGGGTGGCGGTGGACGACGGCTTCATGCCGCGCAACCGTCAGGTCGGGGCGACCGGCACCTGGGTCACGGCGCGGGTATACATGGCCGTGGGCATCTCCGGGGCCATCCAGCACCTGCAAGGCATCGGCGCCTGCGACAAGGTGGTGGCCATCAACATGGACCCTGGCTGCGACATGATCAAGCGGGCCGACCTGTCGGTGATTGGCGACAGCGCGGCGATTCTCAAGGCCCTGATCGAGGCTGTGGACAACTTCCGCAGCGGCGCTCAGCGCGACGCGGCATAAGGGCACGACATGAGTACGAAAGTCATCAGCCTGGTTTCCATCGGTGCCCACCCCAGCTCTGGTCGCGCCCGTCGCGCCGAGCAGGATTCGCGCGCCGTCGAACTCGGCCTGCAACTGGCAGGCAACGACCTGCAGGTGGTGCATGCCGGTAACCCCGTCGAGGAGGCGCTGCGCGGCTACCTGGGCATGGGCCTGGAACACCTGGACGTGCTGGAGCAACCCGCTGGCGCCGACGTGCTCGGTGTGCTCGGCGACTATCTGCGCGACGCCGGCGCCCAGTTGGTGCTGACCGGCAGCCAGGCCGAAACCGGCGAAGGCTCTGGCATGCTGCCGTTTCTCCTGGCCGAGAAGCTGGGCTGGCCGCTGGTGGTGGGGCTGGCCGAGGTGGAGTCGATCGAGAATGGCACCGCGCAGGTGCTGCAAGCCTTGCCGCGCGGTCAGCGGCGTCGCCTGAAGGTGCGCCTGCCGTTGCTGGCCACTGTGGATAACGCTGCGCCCAAGCCACGGCAGAGCGCGTTCGGTCCGGCACGCCGGGGTGTGCTGGCGGCGCGCGATGTCGCGGTGGTCGAGGACGAGGTGTTGGACGGCGATGCCCTGCAACCGGCGCGGCCACGCCCCAAGCGCTTGAAAGTGATCAAGGCCAAGAGCGGTGCCGACCGTATGAAGGCGGCGACGGCCAAGGCCAGTGGCGGGGGCGGCAAGGTGCTCAAGGACGTTTCTCCACAGGAAGGCGCTGAAGCCATTCTCAAGCTGTTGGTGGAGGAGGGTGTGCTGCGCTGAGCCGCCTCTGCCTGTGAATAACTCTGGGGCCGCTTTGCGGCCCTTTTTTGTGGCTTCGGGCCGCTCTCACGGGCTATTTAGTGGGTTTGCGCCATCTCGTGACGTGAAATCAGCGCTAAGGTCCCACCGCCTGCAAACTGTCCCCCGAAACTGTTCGCCAGCCTGTGAATAACGTGTTCGCTTGTTGCTCAAGCCTAGAGCGGACGAGGGCTGGAGGGTGATGATCAAAAAATGTACAGGTCTGCGCGTCATTCAATAGCCTGACTCACCTCGGACCGTCCGCAACTTTCCCACAATCGCTGTTCATCCCTCTGTGGATAATATGTTGGGCAAGCGCTGGAGGCCGCGGTTGACGCGGCTTTCAAAGATTAGGTCAAAAAATGATCAATCTGCTCGCGATCACCTCATAACCCCCGAAATACAGGGCTTAGCGAGCATTATCCACAGCGCATTTGAACCGTTGTGAGTCATGCCCACAGTTTCTGTTGGCGTCCCTGTGGACAAGGTGTTCGATAAAGGCTGTAGCCCACGTGAATAAAGGCTTCCAAGGGTTTGATCAAATAATGATCAGTCGATTCGGACTACATGGGTTTCGAGTATCCACAGGTTTCTGCTTTCAAACCTGTGGATAACCTGTTCGCACCCTCTGTACAACACACAAAAACGCCACGGCCGATCACTCGGCCGTGGCGTTTTCAACAACCTCGCAGGCTTACTGCGACTTCACTTCCTTCAGGTACGGCGCAGGTTCCGCTCCCAGGTTGGCCAGCACGCGATCGCTGTACCAGTCGATGAAGTTGACCACGCCGAACTCGTAGGTCTTCGAGTACGGGCCTGGCTGATAGGCGGTGGAGTTGATACCGCGCTGGTTCTCTTCGGCCAGGCGGCGGTCCTGGTCGTTGGTGGCGTCCCACACCTTGCGCATTTGCTCAGGGTCGTAGTCCACGCCTTCGACCGCGTCCTTGTGCACCAGCCATTTGGTGGTGACCATGGTTTCCTGGGCGCTGATCGGCCACACGGTGAACACGATCATGTGGTCGCCCATGCAGTGGTTCCACGAGTGCGGCAGGTGCAGGATGCGCATCGAGCCCAGGTCCGGGTTCTTGATCCGGCCCATCAGCTTCTTGCACGCCTGCTTGCCGTCCATGGTCATCGACACGGTGCCCTTGAGCAGCGGCATGCGCACGATGCGGTTACGCAGGCCGTGGCTCTTGTGCAGGTACGGGATCTTCTCGGCGTCCCAGGCGGCGGCGGAGGCGGCCACGTGGTCCTTGAATTCCTGGCTGGCGCGCGGGTCGTTGGTGTCGTCCCACTCCAGCAGGGTCTTCAGCAGTTCCGGGTGCGAACCGTTGCAGTGGTAGCACTCGCGGTTGTTTTCCAGCACCAGCTTCCAGTTGGCCTTTTCCATCAAGGTGGTTTGCACCGCCACCTTGGCGTTCTCCATGTCGTACGGTTCCATGTAGTGGTCCAGCGTGGCCAGGAACTCGTCGATGGCCGGCGGGTTCTCCGCCAGGCTGATGAAGATGTAGCCGCCGGCCGTCTTCACGTTGATCGGCTTGAGGCCGTACTGATTCATGTCGAAGTCGGCGCCCATCTCGGTGCCGGCGAACAGCAGGCGGCCGTCGAGCTCGTAGGTCCACTGGTGGTACGGGCAGACCAGCTTGGCCACCTTGCCCTTGTCGCTGACGCACAGGCGCGAACCGCGGTGGCGGCAGACGTTGTGGAAGGCGTGCACCTTGCCCTCGGCGCCACGGATCACGATCACCGGGTTCTTGCCGATCTGCAGGGTGAGATAGTTGCCCTTCGCCGGAATCTCGCAGGTCATCCCCGCGATCAACCACTCTTTGTGGAAGATCTCCTGCATGTCGATCTGGAACAGGCGCTCGTCGCAGTAGAAAGGCTGCGGCAGCGAGTACGTGCGCTCGCGGGTCTGCAGCATCTCGGCGGTGGCCTTGCGTGCAGGTTCCAGTGGATCGCCCAGGCTCAGGGTTGCGGTGACGTCCATCGTTTTATCCTCAAGGCCGTTGTCGGCCGGCGAAAGGTGGCTAATCGTTGTTGTGTTTGCCGCAAGGCTATCAGCAGAAAAACAGCCGTTCTATTTGCGGTGGAGTGTGCGTTCGCGCCGTGGCCGGGCCATATCCATGGGCGACATGGCCGAATCGAATTCCGACGCCCCAACCCTTGTGTCTCGGGGCTGGTCGCGATAAGCACGCCGATGTCGCGGATGGGAATGTGCGACACATCGGGCTTGAGCATTATCGCAGCCATAAGAAAGCCGATAGTCGGCTGCTGGAGATGAACATGTCCGAAACCTTCCTCAATCCGGTCACCACCCAGACCTGGGCCAACGGCCGCCATATCGTGCGCTGCGTCAAGGTCATCCAGGAGACCTGGGACGTGCGCACCTTCTGCTTCATGGCCGACCAGCCGATCATGTTCTTCTTCAAGCCGGGCCAGTTCGTCACCCTGGAGCTTGAGATCGAAGGCAAGCCGGTGATGCGTTCGTACACCATCTCCAGTTCGCCGTCGGTGCCGTACAGCTTCTCGATCACCGTCAAGCGTGTGCCGGGCGGGCTGGTGTCGAACTTCCTCCACGACACCATGCATGAAGGCGCCGAGTTGCCGGTGCACGGTCCGGTCGGTCTGTTCAATGCCATCGACTACCCGGCGGCCAAGGTGCTCTACCTGTCCGGCGGTGTCGGCATCACCCCGGTGATGTCCATGGCGCGCTGGTTCTACGACACCAACGCCAATGTCGACATGGTCTTCGTGCACAGCGCCCGTTCGCCCAAGGACATCATCTTCCACCGCGAGCTGGAGCAGATGGCCTCACGCGTGCCGAACTTCAGCCTGCACATCGTCTGCGAGAAGCATGGTCTGGGCGAGCCGTGGGCGGGCTATCGCGGCTACCTGAATCAGCGCCTGATGGAGCTGATCGCGCCGGACTATCTGGAGCGGGAAATTTTCTGCTGTGGTCCGACGCCGTACATGAGCGCGGTCAAGCGCATGCTCGAAGCCGTGGGCTTCGACATGAAGAACTACCACGAGGAATCGTTCGGTGCGACGCCACCGGAGGCCAAGGCCGATGCCGTCGAGCACGCCGAAGCCGCCGCCGAGGCCCCGGAAGTGGACGCCGCCGACCTCAACCTGGTGGAGTTCATCGGCAGCGACAAGAGCATCCGCATCGCCCCGGGCGAAACGGTGCACGCCGCCGCGGCAAAAGTCGGCCTGATGATCCCCAAGGCCTGCGGCATGGGCATCTGCGGCACCTGCAAGGTGCTCAAGCTGGGCGGCGAAGTGGAGATGGAGCACAACGGCGGCATCACCGAGGAAGACGAAGCCGAAGGCTACATCCTCTCGTGCTGCAGCGTGCCCAAGGGCGACGTGCGCATCGATTACTAGCCGCGCGTAGCGCGGCAGCGGCAAGCGGCAAGCGGCAAGCGGCAAGCGGCAAGCGGCAAGCGACAAGCGACAAGCTGCAAGCTGCAAGAAAAAGCAGGCTCTACACCGGCCCGCTTCTTCTTGCAGCTTGAAGCTTGCAGCTTGCCGCTGCTCTCAGGTGCGGAAACGGGCAACCATGCTGTTGAGGTCGACGGCCAGGCGTGACAGTTCGGCGCTGGCCATGGTGGTCTGGTGGGCGCCGGTGGCGCTCTGCACCGACAGATCGTTGATGTTCACCAGGTTGCGGTCCACCTCGCGGGCCACTTGAGCCTGCTCCTCCGCGGCGCTGGCGATCACCAGGTTGCGCTCGTTGATCTGGCCTACCGCACTGGCGATGGTGTCCAGCGCCAGGCCGGCGCCACGGGCGATGTTCAAGGTCGATTCGGCGCGTTCGGTGCTGGTGCGCATCGACTCCACTGCATGTTCGGTGCCGCCCTGAATGCTGCCGATCATCCGCTCGATTTCGCTGGTCGATTGCTGCGTGCGATGCGCCAGTGCCCGCACTTCATCGGCCACCACCGCAAAACCACGTCCGGCCTCGCCGGCACGTGCGGCCTCGATCGCTGCGTTGAGCGCCAGCAGGTTGGTCTGGTCGGCCAGGCCGCGAATCACGTCCAGCACCTTGCCGATATCGCGTGATTGCCCGGCCAGGTCTTCGACCAGACGGGCGGTGTTCTGCACGTCGCCGCTCATGCGCTCGATGGCGCTTACGGTCTCCAGCACCAGGTCGCGGCCGTCACCGGCCGAACGGCTGGCTTCGCCCGACGCCTCGGAAGTGCTCACGGCGTTGCGGGCCACTTCCTCCACTGCGCTGGTCATCTCGGTCACGGCAGTTGCTGCCTGCTGGATCTCGTTGTTCTGCTGGGCCAGTCCGCGGGCGCTCTCGTCGGTGACGCTGTTGAGCTCTTCGGCCGCCGAGGCGAGCTGGGTAGCGGAGCCGGAGATCTGCTGCAGCGTGTCGCGCAACTGCACCTGCATCTGGTCCATGGCCTGCAACAGGCGCGCGGCCTCGTCGGTGCCGGCGGTGTCGATGGCGTGGGTCAGGTCGCCTTTGGCGATCCACTCGGCGGCCGCCAAGGCCTGGTCGATCGGCTTGACGATGCTGCGGGTGAGCAGCAGGGCGAACAGCACCATCAGCACGGTGGCGACCACCAGCAACGCGATGACCAGCATGAAGGCACGGTCGTACTGCTGGGCGGCATCGGCGTTGGCCGAGCGGGTCTGGGTGGCGTTGAACTGAAGGAGCTTTTCCATGGCCTTGTTGATCTGCTCGGAGTTGCTCAGCAGGTCATGGTTGAGCAGTTCGCGCATCGCTTCGAGCTGATCGGCCTGGCTGTAAGCGCGCAGGCGCATTTCCAGTTGACGGTACTGGGCCAGGACTTGGCCGAGTTCGTCGAAGGCGGCGCGCTCGCCGGGTTCGAGAATCAACGGCGCATAAGCGTCGCGGGCCTTGTCGATCTGCGCGTTACGCTCGTCCATGAGGCGCAAGGTTTCGTCCTGCAGGTTGCGATCGACCATCAGGCGGTAGGAGAGGGTGCGCAGGCGCTGGTTGTTGGCGGTCAGTTCGTCGAGCAGCTTGATGCTGGGAATGTTGATCTGTTCGATGTTCACGCCCGCTTGACGGATATGCCCCATCTGCAGCAGTGAAAATACACCCAGGCCCAGCATCAGCAAGCCTATGAGGGAAAAACCAAGGAGTGCGCGTGGCGCGATGTTCAGCGTACGTAGTGACATGACGTCGAGTCCGGAAGGATGGCTCGCGTCCATGCGAAAGAATTTGTCTTACAAACCTATCGGTAACGGACTACCAGTCTTTAGGATCGGCCAAAAAAATGAGCCTTCTACAATCGCTTGGACGGACGGGCGGTTGACCCAGGTCGGAACAAGACCCCGCTTACCCTGTCAATGTGCCGGAACGAGAGCCTTCGATCCTGATTTTTAATGGCGGGGGCGCATGCTTTTCTTTATCGTGTGCGCCCTTTGCAACAACCCGAGATAGACGCATGTTGGAAGCTTCCCTGAATCAACTCGAGCAACTGGTCGCCGACCTGATGCACAAGAACGCGCAACTGACCGAGCAGAACCAGCAGCTCGACCAGGCACTGGCCCAGGCCAAGGAAGAAAATGAGACCCTGCAACTGTCGCTGATGGAGCAGGAAGAGCAGAACGGCGCCACCGCCGCCCGCATCCAGGCCTTGGTCGAGCGTGCCAGCGCAGGTGCCGTCAGCGCATGAGCCTGCACTCGCAGTCGATCAACGTGGTGAACATCCTGGGCACCGAGTATTCGCTCAAGGCGCCCGAGGGTGAGGAGCAGACGCTGTCGCAGGCTGCGCACATGCTCAATGTGGCGTTGAGCGAAACCAAGCGTAAGTTTCCGACGCTGATCGGCGACAAGCTGCTGGTGCTGGCGGCGCTGAACCTGTGCTCACGGCAGATCGAACTGCAGCGCGAGCATCAGCGCACCCTCGAGCAGACCCAGGCCAAGGTCGACGCGGCGGTCGATGCCATCGCCAGGACCTTGGGCGAGCCGTAGCGCCGCGCTGGCGGCGCGCCCCGTCCTGATCGGTAGTGCCGCTCAGCCGCTGATGATCGCGCGGATGTCCGCCGCCAGTTCACGCACGCGGTCCTGCTCGGTGTCCCACGAACACATGAAGCGCGCGCCGCCGCTGCCGATGAAGGTATAGAAGCGCCAGCCCCTGGCGCGCAGGGCTTCGAGGGCCAGTTCCGGCAATTGCAGGAACACGCCATTGGCCTGCACCGGGAACATCAGTTGCACGCCCGGCAGATCGCTGACCAGCGAGGCCAGCAACTGCGCGCACTGGTTGGCGTGCTCGGCGTGGCGCAGCCAGGCGCCGTCTTCCAGCAGCCCGACCCAGGGCGCGGAGAGAAAACGCATCTTCGACGCCAACTGTCCGGCCTGCTTGCAGCGGTAGTCGAAGTCTTCGGCCAGCTCGCGGTTGAAGAACAGGATCGCTTCGCCCACGGCCATGCCGTTCTTGGTCCCGCCAAAACACAACACATCCACGCCGGCCTTCCAGGTCAGCTCGGCCGGCGAACAGCCGAGGAACGCGCAGGCGTTGGCAAAGCGCGCACCGTCCATGTGCAGGTTCAAGCCCAGGTCCTTGCAGGTGGCGCTGATGGCCTTGAGCTCTTCGGGCCGGTAGACGGTGCCGACTTCGGTGGCTTGGGTGATGGTCACCACACGTGGCTTGGGGTAGTGGATGTCCTGGCGCTTGAGCGCCACTTCGCGAATCGATTCGGGGGTCAGCTTGCCACCGACGCTGGCGGCGGTGAGCAGCTTCGAGCCGTTGGAGAAGAACTCCGGCGCGCCGCACTCGTCGGTTTCCACGTGGGCGGTCTCGGAGCAGATCACGCTGTGGTAGCTCTGGCACAGCGACGCCAGGGCCAGCGAGTTGGCGGCGGTGCCGTTGAAGGCGAAGAACACCTCGCAGTCGGTTTCGAACAGCGTGCGAAAGTGCTCGGCGGCACGCTCGGTCCATTGGTCGTCGCCGTAGGCGCGCTGATGGCCCTGATTGGCCTGCGCCATGGCCGTCCAGGCTTCGGGGCAGATGCCGGAGTAGTTGTCGCTGGCAAATTGTTGGCTCTTGTCTGTCATGGCAGGTCCTGTAAACCGTGGGCACCCCGGTACTGTAGCGAAGTTTCTGGTCAGGGCTATAGCGGTGTTGGTGCGGGGAGGCGTTGCGAGCAGGCGATTGACGCTGTCCGTAAACAAAAACAGGAAGCCTCTTTCAGATGTGTAAGAAGTTTCTTTCAGAGATTAATTAAAATAACGAGACGTGGATATTTTGAGCGCTTCTTAGAGGGTTCGGATTTGACGAACTCTAATTTCTCCCCAAGTATCAGTAGGCCGGCAACGGCACTTCCATAATGATTCTGTATTGGAGAATACTCATGATCGAAGCATCTGAGGTGGCTGAGTTCTATGAAGTTAAACCTACAGTAGTTGATGGCCAAGTTGTGCATGCCAACGCATTCATCGCCATGATGGAAACCACGCAGGACACGCTTGGCCGGGCCTTTGACTCATTGGCTTACTTGGCCGGCATAAAGTCTGCAGCGGCGCAAGATCACTATAAAACGCTCGACACATCCAGTTTGCAATCGCTGCTGCGCAGCGCGCAGGAGGCTGGCTTGAGTGCCCGGGTAGTGGCTATCTAAAAAGTTGCCAGGCGTCGAGAGGCGCCTGGCTTTTTTCGGGAGGTGGCTCATGCAGGCCGAATGTGATGCGATGAACGCACGGATGAACATCCAAGGTTTACAGTGGTTCGACCGCTGGCGTCTGGGCAATGGCAGTACCGAGTCATTCGTGGTGCCGTTCGCCACGACCCGCCCGGTGAATATTGTCACCCACGGGCAAGCGCACTTCGACTATGGGCAATTCGGTATTCATCTGGCGCAGCAAGATGTGCTGACATTTCTGGGCGATACGCATCAGGTCATTCACGCCAAGTTCATCGACTGCCGAAAAGCGTCGCCTACGTTCAGGACCTCGCTGTCTCTACGGTTTTCCCCTTCTTCCAGCAGGACACTGGTCATTCCGCCCGGTGTGGCCCATACGTTCAGCGGGTTGGAGGGTGTGTCGACGCTTAATGCCTATGACGTATTCCTGCCGCCCTTGGCGTCGCTCCTGCAACCGACTCTTGGCTGGACGCCTGAACACGACATTATCAATCTTCCCTTGGACACTGATCCTGCGGCCGTGGAGGGGGTGACCCCGATGTGCGAGCCTGCCGCGAACCGGGTGTACTACCAATTAGCGGCGTTGCAACGCTCGATCATGTCCGCCGGCGAAGTGTCCCACGCGGAAACCCGGCAGTTCATCCTGGACACTGGCGAGCACGTCCAGCTCATGTTGCAACCTGCCGTGAGTCCCGCAAGAGAGGCTTCGAGCTTTCCCGTGTCACGTATTCACGGGGTCGAGTTCAAGCGGCATGGATCGGTGCGTACGGGTGAACACAGCCGGATCGTTCCGGTCATGGGACCGTCGCCTTTCTACATCGTCGATCATGGGACGCAGCCCTACAGCTTCGACTCGTTCGGCATCCACCTCGGCCAGGAAGACCACCTGACCTTCCTGGGTTCACCCAGCCAGTCGATCAGGTTGAAGCTGGTGGATGTGCGCGCAGGCTCTCCTACCCTGCATCAGGAAGAGTGGCATGAGTTTCGTCCGGATCCTGAAATGGAGCTGATCATTCCCTGCGGGGTAGCGCATGCGCTGTTCGACATGACCCGCGTGTTCACCCTGAACCGCCCGGTGTTCTACCTCGATGACGCCAACGCTTATGAGCCGGGTAACGATGTCATCGACTGGCCGTTGAGTGCGCGGCCTTACCCTGTCCTGACGCCCAACCCGACGCTGGCCTCGCTGGGCTATCTGGAAGCGCTGGCCGAGGTACAGAAACGGCTCGCCGCGATCGCGCCAGCCGCCCAGACGCCCAAGGCGGTGCTGGTGACCGACCAGGTGACCGGGCGGCAGGTCAAGGTCATCCTGACCCAGGCCGCGCGCGCTGCGTCGGCACCATGACCCGCTCCCTGTCACTGCTCCTGCTGCTGGTCCTCAGCGCCGACGCCTTGCTGGTGTTCCTCCTGCCGGTGATGGTCTACGCCCAGACCGCCAGCCTGGCGTGGTCAGGCCTGGCCTACGCCATGACGTGGCTGCCGCGAATAGGGGTGACGCCGCTGGTCGGCCGCTCCATCGACCGCTGGGGTGTGCGCAAGGTCTCGGTGCTGTCGGATGTGCTGAAGTGTGCCGGGTGCCTGTGCGTGGTGCTGATGCTCAGTGCGGCGCCGGACGCGCTGACCGTGACGCTGCTCGGCGGACTGTTGAGTGGGTTGGTCGCGATCGGCAATGCGCAGAGCCTGATTGCCTACGAAAAGATGATCGCCTTGGTCAGCCGCGACGTGGATCGGGATGTGAACCTGCTCTGTCGCATCGATCAACTGGCGATGGTCACCGGGCCGTTGTGCGGATTCCTCTGCTACGCCGCTGGCGTTGAAGCCTTGTTGCTGCTTGCGGCTGTGCTGTATGTCAGCAACGCCCTGTGCTACGCCTTCAGCCGGGTGGTGCCGGACAATCGCTGTGAAGCTGCGCCCGACGCCACAGTGCCTGGGCCGGGCAACCTGAAGCTGATCCTGTCGACGCCGGTGCTGGTCAGCTCGGTGGTCCTGGCCGTCGGCAACAATGCCTTCGACGGACTGGTGGAGGCGGGCGCGGTGAGTTTGATCGACCGTGCCATGCAGTTGCCCATCGAGTACTTCGCCTTCGTCGATGTCTGCGCAGGAGTCTGCGGGGTGGCCGCGACCTTGCTCTACCCACGCCTGGCCGCCGCCGTGCCGGCGCTGCGGCTGTTCAGTGCGGCGGCGCTGCTGACGGTGCTGGCCAGTGCCCTGATGATCCTGTCCCAGGCCTACTTGCCAGGTTTTCTCGTGCTGTACGCCCTGAACATCGCTGGCAAGGTGTTCATGACCAACTTCTGTCGCGGCCTGCGCATTCGCCTGGTGCCGGTCGAGCGCCTGGCGAGTGTGTCCTCGCTGATGGTGTTGATGAACCAGGCCGTGCTGCCTGTGGTGGGCATGACCCTCTACCTGCTCGGCGAACAGGCGCGCAGCCTCTCTGTTCTGCTGCTCGCGGCCATTGCCATCAGCGTGCTGGGGGCCTGGAAGGTTCGCGCTCAGGCGTGCTCGCGACCGGTAATCGATTCCTCGCCCTGCATGCCCGTCGATGGGCGATGAAGCAATGTCGTAAACGCGCCATTGCAAGGCGCGCGCAGGCATCTGTGTACAACGGCCCGGCCATACCATCGCCGCAAAGGGTCATTGAACCCTCCCAACAAAAAATGATCGCTGCCGGGAGAGACACGATGTTCAGCAAGCAAGACCAGATCCAGGGTTACGACGATGCACTGCTGGCGGCGATGAATGCCGAAGAACAGCGGCAGGAAGATCACATCGAGCTGATCGCCTCGGAGAACTATACCTCCAAGCGCGTGATGCAGGCCCAAGGCAGCGGCCTGACCAACAAATACGCCGAAGGCTATCCAGGCAAGCGTTACTACGGCGGCTGCGAGCACGTCGACAAGGTCGAGGCGCTGGCCATCGAGCGCGCCAAACAGCTGTTCGGCGCCGACTACGCCAACGTCCAGCCGCACTCCGGCTCGTCGGCCAACGGTGCCGTGTACCTGGCGCTGCTGCAGGCCGGCGACACCATCCTGGGCATGAGCCTGGCCCACGGCGGTCACCTGACCCACGGCGCCAAGGTGTCGTCCTCGGGCAAGCTGTACAACGCCGTGCAGTACGGTATCGACACCAACACTGGCCTGATCGACTACGACGAAGTCGAGCGCCTGGCCGTCGAGCACAAGCCGAAGATGATCGTCGCCGGCTTCTCGGCCTACTCCAAGACCCTCGATTTCCCACGCTTCCGCGCCATCGCCGACAAGGTCGGTGCGCTGCTGTTCGTCGACATGGCCCACGTCGCCGGTCTGGTTGCCGCTGGCCTGTACCCGAACCCGATTCCCTTCGCCGACGTGGTCACCACCACCACCCACAAGACCCTGCGCGGTCCACGTGGCGGCCTGATCCTGGCCAAGTCCAACGAAGAGATCGAGAAGAAGCTCAACGCGGCGGTCTTCCCCGGCGCCCAGGGCGGCCCGCTGATGCATGTGATCGCGGCCAAGGCCGTGTGCTTCAAGGAAGCGCTGGAGCCTGAGTTCAAGAGCTACCAGAAGCAAGTGATCGAAAACGCCCAGGCCATGGCCCAGGTGTTCATCGACCGTGGCTACGACGTGGTCTCCGGCGGCACCGACAACCACCTGTTCCTGGTCAGCCTGATTCGCCAGGGCCTCACCGGCAAAGACGCCGACGCTGCCCTGGGCCGCGCGCACATCACCGTCAACAAGAACGCCGTGCCGAACGACCCGCAATCGCCGTTCGTGACCTCGGGCCTGCGTATCGGCACCCCGGCCGTCACTACTCGCGGCTTCAAGGTCGCCCAGTGCGTGGCCCTGGCCGGCTGGATCTGCGACATCCTCGACAACCTCGGCGACGCTGACGTGGAAGCCGATGTGGCGAAGAACGTCGCGGCGCTGTGCGCAGATTTCCCTGTTTACCGCTGAGTGGAGTCCCACACCATGCAACGTTACTCGGGCTTCGGCCTTCTCAAGCACTCCCTCAGCCACCACGAGAACTGGCAGCGCATGTGGCGCACGCCGACGCCGAAAAAGGTGTACGACGTGGTCATCGTCGGCGGTGGCGGCCATGGCCTGGCCACGGCCTACTACCTGGCCAAGGAACACGGCATCACCAACGTGGCGGTGATCGAAAAGGGTTACCTGGGCGGCGGCAACACCGCCCGTAACACCACCATCGTGCGTTCCAACTACTTGTGGGACGAGTCGGCGCACCTCTACGAACACGCCATGAAGCTGTGGGAGGGCCTGTCCCAGGACATCAACTACAACGTGATGTTCTCCCAGCGCGGCGTCTACAACCTGTGCCACACCCTGCAGGACATGCGTGACTCCGAGCGCCGCGTCAGTGCCAACCGCCTCAACGGCGTGGACGGCGAGTTGCTCAATACCGCCCAGGTGGCGGCCGAGATCCCGTACCTGGACTGCTCCAAGAACACCCGCTACCCGATCCTCGGCGCCACCGTACAGCGCCGGGGCGGCGTGGCCCGTCACGATGCCGTGGCCTGGGGCTATGCGCGTGCCGCCGACGCCTTGGGCGTGGACCTGATCCAGCAGACCGAAGTGACCGGTTTCCGCAAGGAAAACGGCGCCGTGATCGGCGTCGAGACCAGCAAGGGCTTCATCGGCGCCAAGCGCGTCGGCGTGGTCACCGCCGGTAACTCGGGACACATGGCCAAGCTGGCCGGCTTCCGCCTGCCGCTGGAGTCGCACCCGCTGCAAGCGCTGGTCTCCGAGCCGATCAAGCCGATCATCGACAGCGTGATCATGTCCAACGCCGTACACGGCTACATCAGCCAGTCCGACAAGGGCGACCTGGTGATCGGTGCCGGGATCGACAGCTGGGTCGGCTACGGTCAGCGCGGCTCGTACCCGGTGATCGAGCACACCCTGCAGGCCATCGTCGAGATGTTCCCCAACCTGTCGCGCGTGCGCATGAACCGCCAATGGGGCGGCATCGTCGACACTTCGCCCGACGCCTGCCCGATCATCACCAAGACCCCGGTCAAGAACCTGTTCTTCAACTGCGGTTGGGGGACGGGCGGCTTCAAGGCGACCCCGGGGTCGGGCAACGTCTTCGCTGCGAGCCTGGCCAAGGGCGAAATGCACCCGCTGGCCGCGCCGTTCTCCATGGACCGTTTCTACAACGGCGCACTGATCGACGAACACGGCGCTGCTGCCGTCGCCCACTAACCGGAGACACCGTCATGTTGTATATCTTCTGTCCCCACTGCGGCGAGCTGCGCTCCGAAGAAGAGTTCCACGCCTCGGGCCAGGCGCACATCGCCCGTCCGCTGGACCCCAACGCCTGTTCAGACCAGGAATGGGGCACCTACATGTTCTACCGTGACAACCCGCGCGGTATTCACCATGAGCTGTGGGATCACGTTGCCGGCTGCCGTCAGTACTTCAACGTCACCCGCAACACCGAGACCTACGAGATCCTGGAAACCTACAAGATTGGCGAGAAGCCGCAGGTCAGCGCCCGCGAACACACACCTGAGCGCTCGGCGGCCGTAAACGAACGGGGAGTCAACGTATGAGCCAGACCTATCGCCTCGCCAGCGGCGGCCGTATCGACCGCAGCAAGGTGCTGAACTTCACCTTCAACGGCAAGACCTACCAGGGTTATGCCGGCGACAGCCTGGCCGCTGCGCTGCTGGCCAACGGCGTCGACATCGTCGGGCGCAGCTTCAAGTACTCGCGCCCGCGCGGCATCATCGCGGCCGGTACCGAAGAGCCGAACGCCATCCTGCAGATCGGCGCCAGCGAAGCCACCCAGATCCCCAACGTGCGTGCCACCCAGCAGGCGCTGTATTCGGGCTTGGTGGCCACCAGCACCAACGGCTGGCCGAACGTCAACAACGACGTCATGGGTATCCTCGGCAAGGTGGGCGGCAGCATGATGCCGCCGGGCTTCTACTACAAAACCTTCATGTATCCCAAGTCGTTCTGGATGACCTACGAGAAGTACATCCGTAAAGCCGCCGGTCTTGGCCGGGCGCCGCTGCAGAACGATCCGGACAGCTACGACTACATGAACCAGCACTGCGACGTGCTGATCGTCGGTGCCGGCCCGGCGGGCCTGGCCGCTGCCCTGGCCGCTGCGCGCAGCGGTGCCCGGGTGATCCTGGCCGACGAGCAGGAAGAGTTCGGTGGCAGCCTGCTCGACACCCGCGAAACTCTCGACGGCAAACCCGCTGCCGAGTGGGTCGCCAGCGTCGTCAGCGAGCTCGAAGGCCTACCGGAAGTGACCCTGCTGCCGCGCGCCACGGTCAACGGCTACCACGACCACAACTTCCTGACCATTCACGAGCGCCTCACCGATCACCTCGGCGACCGCGCGCCGATCGGCCAGGTGCGCCATCGCGTGCACCGCGTGCGGGCCAAGCGCGTGGTCCTGGCCACCGGCGCCCACGAGCGTCCGCTGGTGTACGGCAACAACGACGTGCCGGGCAACATGCTGGCCGGTGCGGTCTCCACCTACGTACGCCGCTATGGCGTGGCGCCGGGCCGCAAGCTGGTGCTGTCGACCAACAACGACCACGCCTACCGCACCGCGCTGGACTGGCACGATGCCGGCCTGCAAGTGGTCGCCATCGCCGATGCACGCCACAACCC
The DNA here is from genome assembly GCF_030580795.1 of Pseudomonas boreofloridensis. Taxonomy (NCBI): domain Bacteria; kingdom Pseudomonadati; phylum Pseudomonadota; class Gammaproteobacteria; order Pseudomonadales; family Pseudomonadaceae; genus Pseudomonas; species Pseudomonas boreofloridensis. The sequence goes on from NZ_JAUQOQ010000024.1 coordinate 34,443, forward strand.
ACGCGGTTCGCTGGTCGAGGAAGCACGTGCCAAGGGCATCCGTATCCTCACCTCCAGCGCCGTGATCGAAGCCAAGGGCAGCAAGCACGTCACTGGCGCCCGCGTGGCGGCCATCGATGTGCAGGCGCACAAGGTCACCAGCCCAGGCGAAACCCTCGAGTGCGACCTGATCGCCACTTCCGGCGGCTACAGCCCGGTGGTTCACCTGGCCTCGCACTTGGGCGGTCGCCCGGTGTGGCGTGACGACATTCTCGGCTTCGTGCCGGGCAATGCCCCGCAGAAACGCGAATGCGTCGGCGGCATCAACGGCGTCTACCCGCTGGGCGATGCCATTGCCGATGGCTTCGAAGGCGGCGTGCGCGCAGCCACCGAGGCCGGCTTCAAGGCCACCGTCGGCACCCTGCCGAAAACCGTGTCGCGCAAGGAAGACGCCACCGTGGCGCTGTTCCAGGTGCCGCACGACAAGGGCACCGCCCGTGCGCCCAAGCAGTTCGTCGACCAGCAGAACGACGTCACCGCTGCAGCCATCGAGCTGGCCACCCGCGAAGGCTTCGAGTCGGTCGAGCACGTCAAGCGCTACACCGCGCTGGGCTTCGGTACCGACCAAGGCAAGCTGGGCAACATCAACGGCCTGGCCATCGCCGCCCGTTCGATGGGCATCACCATCCCGCAGATGGGCACCACCATGTTCCGCCCCAACTACACGCCGGTGACCTTCGGCGCGGTGGCGGGTCGGCACTGTGGCCACCTGTTCGAGCCCGTACGCTTCACCGCCCTGCACGCCTGGCACGTGAAGAACGGCGCCGAGTTCGAGGACGTGGGCCAGTGGAAGCGTCCGTGGTACTTCCCCAAGGCCGGTGAAGACATCCATGCCGCCGTGGCCCGCGAGTGCAAGGCCGTGCGCGACAGCGTCGGCTTCCTCGACGCCTCGACCCTGGGCAAGATCGACATCCAGGGCGCGGATGCACGCGAGTTCCTCAACCGCGTGTACACCAACGCCTGGACCAAGCTGGATGTGGGCAAGGCCCGCTACGGCCTGATGTGCAAGGAAGACGGCATGGTCTTCGACGACGGCGTCACCGCCTGCGTCGGCGAGAACCACTTCATCATGACCACCACCACCGGCGGCGCTGCCCGCGTCCTGCAGTGGCTGGAGCTGTACCACCAGACCGAATGGCCGGACCTGAAGGTGTACTTCACCTCGGTCACCGACCACTGGGCCACCATGACCCTGTCCGGTCCGAACAGCCGCAAGCTGCTCAGCGAGCTGACCGACATCGACATGGACAAGGAAGCCTTCCCGTTCATGACCTGGAAGGAAGGCAACGTCGGCGGTGTACCGGCTCGGGTGTTCCGCATCTCCTTCACCGGTGAGCTGTCGTACGAAATCAACGTGCAGGCCAACTACGCCATGGGCGTGCTGGAACAGATCATCGAGGCAGGCAAGCAATACAACCTGACCCCGTATGGCACCGAGACCATGCACGTACTGCGCGCCGAGAAGGGCTTCATCATCGTCGGTCAGGACACCGACGGCTCGATGACCCCGGACGACCTGAACATGAGCTGGTGCGTGGGCCGCAACAAGCCGTACTCGTGGATCGGCCTGCGTGGCATGAACCGTGAAGACTGCGTGCGCGAGAACCGCAAGCAACTGGTCGGCCTCAAGCCGGTGGACCCGAATGTCTGGCTGCCCGAAGGCGCCCAGTTGGTGTTCGATCCGAAGCAGCCCATCCCGATGGACATGGTCGGCCACGTCACCTCCAGCTACAAAGCCAACTCCCTGGGCTATTCGTTCGCCATGGGTGTGGTCAAGGGCGGCCTCAAGCGCATGGGCGAGCGTGTCTACTCGCCGCAGGCCGATGGCAGCGTGATCGAGGCGGAGATCGTGTCTTCGGTGTTCTTCGATCCGAAGGGTGAGCGGCAGAACGTCTAAGGACTTTGGAAGACCGCACCGGACCCTGTGGGAGCGGGCTTGCCCCGCGATGCGAGGGTGGCCTCCCGGCCCCATCGCCCACAGGTTCGGTGTCGTTCCTGGCACAAGAATTCAAGGCAGGTAAGAAATGAGCGCTATCAACGTCTTCCAGCAAAATCCCGGCAGCGAGGCCAAGGCCCAGTCGCCGCTGCACCATGCCGATCTGGCCAGCCTGGTCGGCAAAGGCCGCAACAACGCAGGCGTGACCCTGCGCGAACGCAAGTTCCTCGGTCACCTGACCCTGCGTGGCGATGGTCACGACGCCGAATTCGCCGCCGGTGTGCACAAGGCCCTGGGCCTGGAACTGCCGGTGGCCCTGACCGTCGTCGCCAACGACGAGATGTCGCTGCAATGGGTCGGCCCGGACGAATGGTTGCTGATCGTCCCCGGCGGTCAGGAACTGGCCGTCGAGCAGAAACTGCGCGCGGCCCTCGAAGGCCAGCACATCCAGGTGGTCAACGTCAGCGGCGGGCAGAGCCTGCTGGAGCTGCGCGGCCCGAACGTGCGCGACGTGCTGATGAAGTCCACCAGCTACGACGTACACCCCAACAATTTCCCGGTGGGCAAGGCGGTCGGCACGGTGTTCGCCAAGTCGCAACTGGTGATTCGCCGCACGGCTGAAGACACCTGGGAGCTGGTGATCCGCCGCAGCTTCTCCGATTACTGGTGGCTGTGGCTGCAGGACGCCTCGGCCGAGTACGGTCTGGCCATCGAGGCCTAAGGAGCGCAGCACATGAGTCGGGCACCGGATACCTGGATTCTCACCGCCGATTGCCCGAGCAAGCTGGGCACGGTGGATGTGGTGACGCGCCATCTGTTCGAGCAGAGCTGCTATGTCACCGAGCACCATTCCTTCGATGACCGGCTGTCGGGGCGCTTTTTCATCCGCGTCGAGTTCCGCGCGCCGGAGGGCTTCGATGAAGAGGCCTTCCGTGCCGGCCTCGGCGAGCGCAGCGCCAGCTTCGGCATGGCCTTCGAGCTGATCGCGCCGAATCATCGCCCCAAGGTGGTGATCATGGTGTCCAAGGCCGACCACTGCCTGAACGACCTGCTCTACCGTCAGCGCATCGGTCAGCTGGGCATGGAGGTGGTCGCGGTGATCTCCAATCATCCCGACCTGGAGCCGCTGGCGCACTGGCACAAGATCCCCTACTACCATTTCGCCCTCGACCCGAAAGACAAGCCGGGCCAGGAGCGCAAGGTGATCAAGGTGATCGAGGAAACGGGCGCGGAGCTGGTGATCCTCGCCCGCTACATGCAAGTGCTGTCGCCGGAGTTGTGCCGTCGTCTCGACGGCTGGGCGATCAACATCCATCACTCGCTGTTGCCTGGATTCAAGGGCGCCAAGCCCTACCACCAGGCTTACAACAAGGGTGTGAAGATGGTCGGCGCCACGGCGCACTACATCAACAACGACCTGGACGAAGGCCCGATCATCGCCCAGGGCGTCGAGGTGGTGGACCACAGCCACTACCCCGAGGACTTGATCGCCAAGGGGCGTGACATCGAATGCCTGACCCTGGCGCGGGCGGTGGGGTATCACATCGAGCGGCGGGTGTTCCTCAACGCCAATCGCACTGTCGTGCTCTGATCGGTCTCATCGCGCGACAAGTCGCCGCGCTCACAGGAATGCCACGGGTTTCGAATCCGCTGAACGCCCTGTGGGGGCGGGCTTGCCCCGCGATGGGCTGCACCGCTTTCGACCTGCCGTAAACAGGCATCCCTCTGTCGCATCCAGTCAGTGCAGCGACACCCATCAGGCCCACAATTCCCCCATTCCAGTAACGCATGCCGCCCATGGATGGCGGCGCTTCAACCACCGCTGCATAAGTACAAATCAAGCGAGGTAAGAGCATGTCTGGTAACCGTGGAGTGGTGTATCTCGGCGCAGGCAAGGTCGAGGTGCAGAAGATCGACTACCCCAAAATGCAGGACCCACGCGGCAAGAAGATCGAGCACGGCGTGATCCTCAAGGTGGTTTCCACCAACATCTGCGGCTCCGACCAGCACATGGTCCGTGGTCGCACCACCGCTCAGGTCGGCCTGGTCCTGGGTCACGAAATCACCGGTGAAATCGTCGAGAAAGGCCGCGACGTCGAGCGCATGCAGATCGGCGACCTGGTCTCGGTGCCGTTCAACGTAGCCTGCGGTCGCTGCCGTTCCTGCAAGGAAATGCACACGGGCGTGTGCCTGACCGTCAACCCGGCTCGCGCTGGCGGCGCCTACGGCTACGTCGACATGGGCGACTGGACCGGTGGCCAGGCCGAGTACGTGCTGGTGCCCTATGCCGATTTCAACCTGCTCAAACTGCCTGAGCGCGACAAGGCCATGGAGAAGATCCGTGACCTGACCTGCCTGTCCGACATCCTGCCCACCGGCTATCACGGCGCCGTCACCGCAGGCGTCGGTCCGGGCAGCACCGTCTATGTGGCCGGTGCCGGTCCGGTCGGTCTGGCAGCGGCCGCCTCGGCGCGCCTGCTGGGTGCGGCCTGCGTGATCGTGGGCGACCTCAACCCGGCGCGTCTGGCCCATGCCAAGGCCCAGGGCTTCGAGGTGGTCGACCTGTCCAAGGACACCCCGCTGCACGAGCAGATCGTCGACATCCTCGGCGAGCCGGAAGTGGACTGCGCGGTCGATGCGGTGGGCTTCGAGGCCCGCGGCCACGGCCACGAGGGCGCCAAGCACGAGGCCCCGGCCACCGTGCTCAACTCGCTGATGCAAGTCACCCGCGTGGCCGGCAGCATCGGTATTCCGGGCCTGTACGTGACTGAAGACCCAGGTGCCGTGGACGCTGCGGCGAAGATCGGTGCGCTGAGCATCCGCTTCGGCCTGGGCTGGGCCAAGTCGCACAGCTTCCACACCGGCCAGACGCCGACCATGAAGTACAACCGCCAGCTGATGCAGGCGATCATGTGGGACCGGATCAACATCGCCGAAGTGGTCGGTGTGCAGGTCATCAGCCTGGATCAGGCGCCGGAAGGCTACGGCGAGTTCGATGCCGGCGTACCGAAGAAATTCGTCATCGATCCGCACAAGACCTTTAGCGCTGCCTGACGCTACAGGGGCCGCTCTGCGGCCCCACCGCCTTGCACAACCGCTGCAGCCCTCGGCGGTTGTGCACCCCGTTGGACAATACCATTCATCCAAACTGATATTTTTATCAGTATGCTTCTGTTCGTTTGCCTTCTAGTTTGGAAGTGCATGTCACTGAAGCCGTCTTGAGCACTTCAAGCGGCACAGCTCTTCCATCGACAACGAGGCTTCGCACATGAAAACTTCAATGGCTGTCAGCGCGGGCGTTCTGTTCCTGCTCATGAGCACTGCTCACGCGGCCCCTACAGCACCGGCTGAGGATAACCGTGAATGGGTGCCTACCCAGATGCAGAAAACCATTCCGGTGGTCGCCTCCGCGCCTGTCACGCTGCTGGCGGCGGGATCTCTAAGCTAAGAGGTCTGTATATCCAGGCCCTCTTTCCAAGGGGGCCGTCCCGTCAATGGTATCGCTTGAGATGAGAGCAGTTCGAGCATGAAACAGGCCCGCACTGGTGCATTCCAGTCGCACTTGATTTTCGGTGCGGTACTTGAAACACGTCGCAGGCTTCGGAACAACCTTCTTATCGCCCAGTCAAATGCCTCGTTTCCCAGGCCATCCCGGCCGACGAGGTCCGCGCAATGAAAGCCATCACTCTGGCAACCCTGATGACCCTGGCCGCAAGCCCGGTGTTCGCCTTCAATCTCAATGACGCCGCCGATGTGGTCTCCGCGCTGCAAGGGCCGAATCAGAAGACCGAGGCGCCGGCGCCTCAAGCCAACTTGCTCAATACCTTGGGTCGCGATCTGAAGATCACCCCCGAACAGGCCGTCGGCGGCGCGGGTGCCATGCTGGGCCTGGCACGCAACAACCTGAGCAAAGCCGATTACGGCCAGTTGACCCAGGCCGTGCCGGGCCTTGACCAGTTGACTGGGGCCAATGCCTTGGGTGGATTGCAGGGACTGGACGCATTGCTTGGCAAGGGCAGTGGGCATCAGTCGGCGCTGAGCAGCGCGCTGGGCAATGTGGAAAACCGCAACGACCTGGACAGCGCGTTCAAGGCGCTGGGCATGGATACCGGGATGATCGGCCAGTTCGCGCCGCTGATCCTGCAGTACCTGGGTCAACAGGGCGTGGCTGGGTCGCTGCTGCAGAACCTGAGTAGCCTGTGGACGACGCCTGCGCGCACGGTGCCGTCTGTCTGAGGGCGGTGCGATTCAGCGCAGTTCGGCGCGCAGTTGCTCGATGCGCTGGTCCTTGTCTGCCCACAGCTGGTTCACCCACGCCTGAACCTTCTGCCGGAACACCGGATCGCTCTCGTAGTCGCCTTCGCACAGTGCCGGGTCCAGCTCGCGCACGCGGATATCGATGATCACCCGCTCGATGCTGCCATTGAGCAGCGCCCAGAACCCCGGTGCCTTGTTCCCCGGATAGACGATGGTCACATCGAGCAGGGCATCGAGCTGCTGGCCCAGGGCCGCCAGCACGAAGGCCACGCCGCCGGCCTTGGGCTTGAGCAGGTGGCGATAGGGCGACTGCTGCTCAGCGCGCTTGGCCTCGGTGAAGCGGGTGCCTTCGAGGTAGTTGACCACGGTCACCGGCTGACGCTTGAACAGCTCGCAGGCCGCCTTGGTGATTTCCAGGTCCTTGCCTTTGAGCTCGGGGTGCTTCTCCAGGAAGGCCTTGCTGTAGCGCTTCATGAAGGGATAGTCCAGCCCCCACCAGGCCAGCCCCAGCAGCGGCACCCAGATCAGTTCTTTCTTGAGGAAGAACTTGAAGAACGGCACCCGCCGGTTGAGGCTTTCGATCAGCGCCGGGATATCGACCCAGCTCTGGTGGTTGCTGATGCACAGGTAGGAGGTGTGCGGGTGCAGTTCGTCGGCGCCGCGAATGTCCCATTGGGTGGGAATGCACAGGGCGAAGATGGCCTTGTCGATTTCCGACCAGGTCTCGGCGATCCACATCACCGCCATCGAGGCGTAATCGCGTCCACGTCCGGGCAGCACCAGCTTGAGCAGGGCAAAGACCAGCAAAGGGCAGATCAACACCACGGTGTTGAGCAGCAGCAGGGCGGTGGTGAGAATGCCGGTCAGCAGGCGACGCATAGATAAACTCTTGTTGTGTGAAATTTCTGGTTGGCAATGATAAGCAGGCCAACGCCTTACGCCAAACGCCCGTTGCTCGACGGCACGGACAAATGTTTCACATTATGTGGGGTAGGTTAGAGGCAGCGGCAAGTTGCTAGCGGCAAGCGGCAAGCGGCAAGACAACGCCGTCGCACTCTGTCCAGCTTGCAGCTTGCAGCTTGCAGCTTGCAGCTTGCAGCTTGCAGCTTGCAGCTGAAGCCCCCTCCGTTCGACCTCAAGGAAATGTGTTCTGTGAAATCCATGCTTGCTCTCCTTTCACTGCTCGCGCTGCCGGTCATGGCGGCCGAGCCGACCCTGTATGGCCGCTACGAGTACATCAAGCTCCCCGAGATCGGCCAGACCCTCAAGGCCAAGATGGACACCGGTGCATACACCGCCTCGCTGTCGGCCAAGGACATCGAGACTTTCACCCGTGATGGCGAGGACTGGGTGCGTTTCCGCCTCGCCACCAAGGATGCCGATGGCAAGGTCTACGAGCACAAGGTGGCGCGCATCAGCAAGATCAAGGCCCGTGTCGGCGATGACGAGGACGAGGACGAACCCTCCGAAGCCGCGCGCCGCCCGGTGGTGGACCTGGAGCTGTGCCTGGGCGACGTCAAGCGCACGGTCGAGGTCAACCTCACCGACCGCAGCAACTTCAACTATCCGCTGCTGATCGGCGCCAAGGCCCTGCGCGAGTTCAAGGCCGCCGTGAACCCCGCCCGCCGCTACACCGCCGATAAGCCGGGCTGCTGATGCAGCAGCTGCAAGCTGCAAGCGGCAAGCTGCAAGAAACAGTGGATCGGTATACGCTCGCACGCAGCGCTTTTTCTTGAAGCTTGAGGCTGCTGACGCAGCAGCTTTGAGCTGCAAGCTTCAAGCTGCAAGAAAGAGCGGATCGGTATAGGCTCGTGCGCAGCGCTTTTTCTTGAAGCTTGAAGCTTGAAGCTTGTGGCTTGAAGCTTGTGGCTTGCAACCCGAGGCTTTCCCGTGCCGCACATCCTCATCGTCGAAGACGAATCCGCCATTGCCGATACGCTCGTTTACGCCCTGCAGGCCGAAGGGCACAGCACCACCTGGGTGAGCCTGGGTGGGCAGGCGCTGGAGCAGATGCGCCTGCGGCCGGCCGATCTGGTGATCCTCGACATCGGGCTGCCGGACATCAGCGGGTTCGAGACCTGTCGTCAACTGCGGCGCTTCAGCGAAGTGCCGGTGATGTTTCTCAGTGCTCGCGACGGCGAGATCGACCGCGTGGTGGGCCTGGAGATCGGCGCCGACGACTACGTGGTCAAGCCGTTCAGCCCGCGTGAGGTCAGTGCGCGGGTGCGGGCGATCCTCAAACGCATGGCCCCGCGCGTGGAGGCGAGCGCAGCGGTGGCTGCGTTCGAGGTCGATACCCTGGCCATGCGCATTCTCTACCAACGCCAGGCGTTGACGCTCACGCGCCATGAGTTCCGCCTCCTGCAATGCCTGCTCGAGCAGCCACGGCGGGTGTTCAGTCGCGAGCAATTGCTCGACGGCCTGGGCGTGCCGTCCGATGTCGGCTATGAGCGCACCGTCGACAGCCACATCAAGAGCCTGCGCGCCAAGCTGCGTCAGGTAGCGCCCGAGGCAGAGCCGATCCAGACCCATCGCGGGCTGGGCTACAGCTACAGCCCGGATCACGCCTGATGCGCCTGGGTATTCGCATCTTCCTGGTGTATTTCCTGTTCGTCGGGCTGTCGGGCTACTTTCTGCTCAACACCGTACGCGAGCAGATTCGCCCGGTGGTGCGCCAGTCCTCCGAGGAAACCCTGGTGGACACCGCCAACCTGCTGGCCGAGATCGTCCATGACGACGTCAAGGCTGGCACGCTTGGACAAAGTCACCTGCCGCAGGTGATGAAGTCCTACGGGCAGCGCCGCCCTGGCGCCGAGATCTGGGGCTTGGCGAAGAATCAGGTCAGCCACCGCATCTATGTCACTGACGCCCAAGGCATCGTCTTGCTCGATTCCAGCGGTCAGGCGCTGGGCCAGGACTACTCGCGCTGGAACGACGTCTACCTGACCTTGCGCGGCCAGTACGGCGCCCGCTCGACCCGCAGCGACCCAAACGATGAAAGCACTTCGGTGATGCATGTGGCGGCGCCGATCCTCGACGCCGGGCGCATCATCGGCGTGGTGACCGTGGCCAAGCCCAACAGCTCGCTGCAACCCTACATCGACCGTTCCGAGCGGCGCTTGCTGACGCTCGGCCTGGGCTTGATCGTGCTGGGCCTGCTGGTGGGCGCGGCGTTGTCCTGGTGGCTGGCACGCTCGCTGCGCCGACTCACCCGCTATGCCCAGGCCGTCAGCGAGGGCCAGCGGGCGGCGCTGCCGCACTACAAAGGGGGCGAGTTGCTGCAGTTGGCCACGGCGGTCGAGCGCATGCGCACGCAACTGGAGGGCAAGGCGTATGTCGAGCGCTACGTGCATACCCTGACCCACGAGTTGAAGAGCCCGCTGGCGGCGATTCGCGGCGCATCGGAGCTGCTACAGGCGCCGATGGCCGACGAGCAGCGCGCCCGCTTCGCCGGCAATATCGAGCGCGAGAGCGAGCGTTTGCAGCAGATGATCGAGCGCCTGCTGAATCTGGCGCGGGTCGAGCAGATGCACACGCTGGAGGATGAGCAGCAGGTCTCGGTGGCGCTGCTGATCGAAGACATGCTGCACAGCTATGCGCCACGTATCGAGAGCGCCGCTGTGCAGGTCGCCCAGCAGGTGCCGCAGGGTCTGCGCTTGCTGGGCGACCCCTTCCTGTTGCGTCAGAGCCTGGCCAACCTGCTGGATAACGCCCTGGACTTCACGCCGCCGGGCGGTGCGCTGGTGTTCGCCCTGGAGCGTGCAGGCGAGCGCGTGGCCCTGAGTCTGTTCAATCAGGGCGAGCCCATTCCGGATTACGCCCTGGAGCGGGTCAGCGAGCGCTTCTATTCATTGCCGCGGCCGGGCACCGGGCGCAAGAGTACCGGCCTGGGGCTGAACTTCGTCGCCGAGGTGATGCACCTGCATGGCGGCACGCTGGCTGTCGACAACGTCGAAGGCGGTGTGCGGGTTCGCCTGTGGCTGCCGATGCGACGCATCAGCTGACACCCCAACTCCACACACTCTCCACAGAACCTCCCCATTGGCTCCACGTGCCGGGCGCAACCTGCGTCCATCACCCTCGGAGCCCAACCCCCATGAACAAGACCCTCGGTTTCAAGCTCGGCCTGATCGGCGTGCTGATGCTGTTGTTGCTCATTCCCCTGCTGATGATCGGCAACCTGATCGACGAGCGCCAGAACCTGCGCGACAGCGTGTTGCAGGACATCGCCCAGCGCTCGAGCTTCGACCAGCAGATCAGCGGCCCGCTGCTGGTGGTGCCCTATCGCAAGTTGCAGCGGCGCTGGATCGAGAAGGACGGCAAGCGCGTCGAGGAAACCAGCTCCATCGCCGGTCACCTGTATTTCCTGCCGGAAACCTTCGACGTGCAGAGCCAGGTGGATACCGAGCTGCGCGCTCGCGGGATCTACCAGGCGCGGCTGTTTCATGCCAAGAACCAGATCGGCGGGCGCTTCAAGCTGCCCGCGCGCTGGGGCATCGAGAAAGACTTCGACGACTACCGTTTCGACACCCCGTTCGTGGCGGTGGGCGTCAGCGATATCCGCGGTATCGAGCATGCCACCGAGTTCAGCTTCGACGGCCAGCGCCTGCCGTTCGAGGCCGGGACCGGTCTGGACTGGATGAGCGGCGGCCTGCATGTCGCCCTGCCGCAGCTCGACGGTGAGCAGGCCCGCGCGTTCGACTATGGTTTCGACCTCGGCCTGCAGGGCACCGGGCAACTGCAGGTGCTGCCCGTGGGCCGCAGCAGCCGGGTGCAGATGCACGCCAACTGGCCGCACCCCAGCTTCATCGGCAGCTACCTGCCGGCCAGCCGCGACATCGACGCCAACGGCTTCACCGCGCACTGGCAGACCTCGATTTTCGCCACCAACCTGGAAGACGCCTTGCGCCAGTGCGCCGAGTCCGACAAATGCGCAGCTTTCAGCGAGCGCACCTTCGGCGTGAGCTTCGTCGACCCGGTGGACCAGTACCTCAAGAGCGAGCGGGCGATCAAATACGCGCTGCTGTTCATCGCCCTGACCTTTGCCGGCTTCTTCCTGTTCGAGGTACTGAAGAACCTCAGCGTGCACCCGGTGCAATACGTGCTGGTGGGGGTGGCGCTGGCGCTGTTCTACCTGCTGCTGCTGTCGTTGTCGGAGCACCTGGGCTTTGCCCTGGCGTATGCGCTGTCGGCGGCGGCCTGCGTGCTGTTGATCGGCTTCTACCTGAGTCATGTGCTGCACAGCCTCGGCCGCGGGATCGGCTTCGCGGCCGGGCTGGCGGCGCTGTACGGGCTGCTTTATGGCCTGCTCAGCGCTGAGGACTATGCGCTACTGATGGGCTCGCTGCTGTGCTTCGGTCTGCTGGGCGTATTCATGGTGCTGACCCGCCGGCTGGACTGGTCGCGGGTGGGGAGGGGCGCATGAGGGAGGACAAGGAGATCGGGCGCTGGTTGGCGCTGCGGGTGGGGTTGTTGTTTGCGCTCAGACCCAGGCCACTGCGGCTGAAACGCCCTTGATGGTGTTCACTCAAGCTATGTATGGCTGGGATTGGGGCTGCTGTGCAGCCCATCGCGACACAAGGCCGCTCCTACAGGGTCCGGACAGCCTCATGTTTCAGGGATTACGCGCACGTTGTGGGAGACCTAGGCCACTGCGGCTGATACGCCCCTGATGGTGTTCACTCAAGATAGGTATGGCTGGGATTGGGGCTGCTGTGCAGCCCATCGCGACACAAGGCCGCACAGGGGGTGCGCAGCATCATGTTTCAGGGTTTACGCGGACGTTGTGGGAGCGGCCTTGTGCCGCGAAAGGGCCGCTAAGCGGCCCCATCTTACTCCTGCTGTCAGGCCACCGGCACGGTAGCCAGCATCGAGGGTCGCTGGCTCACCTCGGCATACCAGGCCGCCAGCCCTGGCTGTTGCTCGCGCCAGCCGAACGCAGGCTGGCGCAGGTCCAGATAACCCAGTGCACAGGCCACGCCGATGGCGACGATGTCGAAGCCCGAGGCGATTTCCGCCAGGTGCTGCTGTTCCAGGTTCGCCAGGCTGCGACGGATCTTCTGCGATTGTGCCTGCAACCAGCCATCCCACTGTTTGTCTTCAGGACGCAGGACGCTTTCGTAGCGGCTCGACACCGCCGCGTCGAGGATCGCATCGGCCTGTGACGCCAGGGTCAGGCGCCGCCAGCGTGCCGAGCCCTCGCGCGGAATCAGTGGCTGGCCGACGTGCTGGGTGTCGAGGTATTCGCAGATCACCCGGCTGTCGTGCAGCACCGTGCCGTCGGCCAGGCGCAGGGCCGGGATCTTGCCGATCGGGTTGTCCTGGTCGAGTTGCGCATCGCCATTGACCGGGCTGATGTTGACCGTCTGCAAGGTCACGCGCGACAACTGCCCGGTTTCGTGCAGCACCAGCATGACCTTGCGCACGAACGGCGATAGCGGCGAATGAAACAGCACCATGCCCACGGTTCAGTTGCCTTGCAGGCTGGGTGGCAGGCAGACGCCCGTGCCGCCGATGCCGCAGTACCCTTCCGGATTCTTGGCCAGGTACTGCTGGTGATAGGCCTCGGCGAAGTAGACCGTCGGCGCCTGCTCGATCTCGGTGGTGATCTGGCCGAAACCGGCCTTGTCCAGCTCGGCCTGGAACGCTTCACGGCTGGCCTTGGCCTGCTCCAGTTGTTCGGGCGAGGTGCAGAAGATCGCCGAGCGGTACTGGGTGCCGACGTCGTTGCCCTGGCGCATGCCCTGGGTTGGGTTGTGCAACTCCCAGAACATCGCCAGCAGTTCGCGGTAGCTGACCTTGTCCTTGTCGAACACCACCAGCACCACCTCGGTGTGGCCGGTCAAGCCCGAGCACACTTCTTCGTAGGTGGGGTTAGGGGTGAAACCGCCGGCATAGCCGACCACCGTGCTGACCACGCCGTCGCGCTGCCAGAAGCGCCGCTCCGCGCCCCAGAAACAGCCCAGGCCGAAGATCGCGAAGTCGACGTCCTGGAAGAACGGGCCGAGCAGCGGCGTGCCTTCGAACACGTAGTGGAGCTCAGGCAGCGCCATCGGCGTTTCACGGCCGGGCAGGGCCTGTTCGGCGGTGGGCAGGACGTTTTTGTTCACCAGGATTTCCGAGCGCAGGACCATGGAAGGCTCCTCTGTTTGGCAGTGGGACAGTGCGGTGGGCTGATCGCCGACAATTGCGCGATCAACCGCGAATAGACCTATAGTGCCCGAGCTTTGAGCGGCTGTCAGGCCACCGGACCGCGTGGGTAGCGCTTGAGCTTGTCGACCAGCTCGCGGCCGGGGATCGGCCGGTCGAACAGGTAGCCCTGGCCGACATCGCACCGGTGGCGACGCAGGAAAGCCAGTTGCTCGGACGTCTCGATGCCTTCGGCGACCACCTTGAGCTTGAGATTGTGGGCCATGGCCACCACCGCCGAGGTGATCTCCATGTCGTCCTGGTTGGCCGGAATCTCGCTGATGAAGCTGCGATCGATCTTGATGATGTCGATGGGAAACTTCTTCAGGTAGCTCAGCGACGAGTAACCGGTGCCGAAGTCATCCATGGCCAGGGTCAGCCCCAACTGCTTGAGTTCGTCCAACTGGCGCCGCGTGTCCTCGGTGGCCTCCAGCAGCAGCCCTTCGGTCAACTCCAGCTCCAGCAGATGCGAGGGCAGGGCTTCTTCCTTGAGGATGGTGCCAATCGAGCTGACCAGCTCGGGATCGGAGAACTGCTTGGGCGACAGGTTGATCGCCACGTGCAGGTTGCCTAACCCGGCCTCGCGCAGCTCCTGGCTCATGCGGCAGGACTGGCGCACCACCCACTTGCCGATGGGGATGATCAGCCCGGTTTCCTCGGCCACGCTGATGAACTGGTCCGGGCGGATCATGCCGCGTTCCGGGTGGTTCCAGCGCAGCAACGCTTCGAGCCCCAGTAGACGCCCGCTGCGCAGGCACAGCTTGGGCTGGTAGAACACCTCCAGCTCGTTCTGGGTCAGCGCGCGGCGCAGGTTGTTCTCCACGAACAGCTTGTAGCTGGCCTCGGCGTTCAGCACTTCGGTGAAGATCTGCACCTGATGCTTGCCGTTGGCCTTGGCCTTGTGCAGCGCCAGGCCGGCGTTCTTCATCAGGGTCTGCGGGTCGGCGCCGTGCAGCGGTGCGCAGGCCAGGCCCACGGAGGCGGTGACGTTGATCAACTGGTTGTCGACGAACATCGGTTTGTCGAGGGTGCGCAGCAGTTGCAGGGCCACGGCCTGACCGTCTTCCAGGCTGGTGTCGTCGAGCAGCACGGCGAACTCGTTGCTGGCGAAGCGCGCCAGGCTGCCGCCACTGTTCAAACTGTTGCGCAGGCGCCGGGCGAGGCTGATCAGCAGCTTGTCGCCGGTCTGATGGCCGAGGCTGTCGTTGATGCGCTTGAAGTTGTCGATGTCCACCAGCAGCAGGCAGATGGGAATGCTGCCCTCGCGGGCGAAGCGTTCGTCGAGGCTGCGGATGAACGCTGGGCGGTTACCGAGGCTGGTGAGGTTGTCGGTATAGGCCAGCCGCTCGATGCGCTGCTGGGCGAGCTTGCTCTGGGTGACGTCCTCGTAGATGCCGATGTAGTGGGTCAGCTCGCGGTTGTCGCCGTACACCCTGGAAATCGACAGTTGTCCCCAGTAGGGCTCCAGGCTCTTGCGCCGGCTCTTGAACTCACCCTGCCAACTGTTGCCGGCAGCCAGGCTGGAGGGTGGGTCGAAGATCAGGTGGCTGAGGTTCTCCAGCGCCGGCAGTTCCGCCAAGTGATGGCCTTGGACTTCCTCGGTGCTGTACTGGGTGATGGCGGTGAAGCTGGGGTTGACGTACTCCACCACGCCGTCGCGGTTGACCAGCAGGAAGGCACTGGCGCTCTGTTCCACCGCGCGCTGGAACAGGTGCAAGGCACTGGTGGCGGTGCGCCGGTTGTGGTTGGTGATGACCTGGGCGAACTGATCGGCCAGCTCGCCGGCGAAGGCGATCTCGTCGGATTGCCAGGCGCGCGGCTGGCCGGTCTGCTCCAGGCACAGCACGCCGACCACCTGACCGTCGACACGGATGCTGGCATCGAGCATGGCGTTGTCGAGGGTGTTCGACAGGCCTTGCACCAGATCGCGGGTGCGCGGGTCGTGACTGGCGTTGTGCGCGTCGATGGCGCGGCTGGCGTGCAGCGCCTCGAGGTAGTCGGGGTAATGGCTGGCGTCGATCGGCTGCGGCAGGCGGTGGGCCTGTTCGCCCTGATACCAGGCGGTGATGGGTTCCAGGCGCTGTTCGTTGAGGTACCAGATGCTCGCGCAGTCGAGTCGATAGATCTCGCAGGCACTGCGGGTGATCAGCTCGGCGGCTTCGAGCAGCGAGTTGCTGGCACTGTAGCGCTGGCGCGCCAGGCGCAGGATCAGGTCCTGCTGGGCACGGACCCGCTCCAGGTGTTCGAGTTGTTCCTGCTGGGCGCGCTGGTTGAGCTGCAGGGCCAATTGCAGGTGGCTGTTGCGCGACTCCAGAGCGTTGGCATCCTGGGTCGAGAGGTCTTCGACCTGATCGTCGAGCACCGTCAGGTAGCCGCGCAGCAATTGACGGTTGTGCTGGGCATAGGCTTCGCCGGCTTCGAGCACGCGCAGTGGACCGCGAGCACCGTGCAGGGTGTAGCGCACCCGATAGTACTTGCGCCGGGCCAGTTGGCGCTGGATCTCGTCGTGCAACTGATAACGCGCCTCGGGTTCCATGAGGCTGGCGTAGGGCGAGCCGACCAGCGCGCAGAGCTCGGCGGCGGGCAGGCCGAACTGGCGGTCGCAGGCCGGATCCAGGTACAGCATCGCCCAGCTCGCTTCGTTCAGCCGCTCGTAACGCAGCATGCCGAGCCGCGAAGGCACGGGTAACTGCGTCACGACCTCGGCCGCCACACAGCTGGCGACATCGGGTTGGCTATTCATCGAGAACTCGCTTGAACAAGGCGGTTGGCGCGGACTGCCGCAGAGGTGCGACGACGCGTTGAGCAAGGGTGCATCATGTCCCCTGAGCTGGCAAGCGGCCATAACACGGGCTTTGTCGGGTTATCGGCGGGGGCGCAGGAATCTGAAGCACGGGGCCGCATGGACAGCCTGCAAAAAAAGCCCCGCCAGAACATGGCGGGGTTGAGGTACGAGCGTGGCAGCTCGAAATCGATGCCCGCCTCCCCAGCGAGGGGAGGCGGTTGCTGCGTTACAGCAGCAGGGTGCGGATGTCCGCCAGCAGGTCGCTCAGGCGCTTGGTGAAGCGCGCGGCGGCGGCACCGTTGATCACCCGGTGATCGTAGGACAGCGACAGCGGCAGCATCAGCTTGGGCTGGAAGGCCTTGCCGTCCCAGACCGGCTGGATGGTGGCCTTGGACACGCCGAGGATCGCCACTTCCGGTGCGTTGACGATCGGCGTGAAGCCGGTGCCGCCAATGTGACCGAGGCTGGAGATGGTGAAGCAGGCGCCTTGCATGTCGTCGGACGACAGCTTCTTGTTGCGCGCCTTCTCGGCCAGTGCGGCCGCTTCGCCAGCCAGTTGCAGCAGGCTCTTCTGGTCGACGTTCTTGATCACCGGGACCAACAGGCCGTCCGGGGTGTCCACGGCGAAGCCGACGTTGACGTACTTCTTGCGGATGATGGCCTTGCCGCTCGGCGCCAGCGAACTGTTGAAGTCCGGCAGCTCCTTGAGCAAGTGGGCGCACGCCTTGAGCAGCAGCGGCAGCACGGTCAGCTTGACGCCGGCCTTTTCCGCCACGGCCTTCTGCGCAACGCGGAAGGCTTCCAGCTCGGTGATGTCGACCGAATCGAACTGGGTCACGTGGGGCACGTTCAGCCAGCTGCGGTGCAGGTTGGCGGCGCCGACCTGCATCAGACGGGTCAGGGCGACTTCTTCGACTTCGCCGAACTTGCTGAAGTCCACGACCGGGATCGGCGGGATGCCAGCACCGCCGGTCGCGCCGCCTGCGGCAGGCGCTTCCTTGGCTTTCTGCATCATCGCCTTGACGTAGACCTGCACGTCTTCCTTGAGGATGCGGCCGTGCGGGCCGGTCGGGCTGACGGCGCCCAGCTCGACACCGAATTCACGGGCCAACTGACGCACGGCCGGGCCGGCGTGGACCTTGGCGTTGCTGGCAGCGGCAGGTGCGCTGGCAGCCGGCGCAGGTGCCGCCGCTTGAGCAGCGGCCGGCGCGGGCGCTGCGGCTGGGGCGGCTTCGGTC
>NZ_JAUQOQ010000025.1:0-47557 GCF_030580795.1 Pseudomonas boreofloridensis
GAAGTGATGCGCTTGAAGAAGGCTGCAGTGCTAACGCTGTTCACTTGAGATCTGTCGTGCTGGCATTGGGGCTGCTGCGCAGCCCATCGCGGCACAAGGCCGCTCCCACAAAAATCCGTGCCAGGCCCTGTTTTCAGGGGGTACGCGGACGTTGTGGGAGTCCAATCCATGCATACCGCTGCTGGAGCGCATGAAGACTGGCAAGGCGCCGGCTGCGGTGAAGTCGAAGAAGTGATGCGCTTGAAGAAGGCTGCAGTGCTAACGCTGTTCACTCGAGATCTGTATTGCGGGCATTGGGGCTGCTGCGCAGCCCATCGCGGCACAAGGCCGCTCCCACAAAAATCCGTGCAAGGCCCTGTTTTCAGGCGTTACGCGGACGTTGTGGGAGTCCAATCCATGCACACCGCTGCTAGAGTGCATGAAGGCTGGCAAGGCGCCGGCTGCGGTGAAGTCGAAGAAGTGATGCGCTTGAAGAAGGCTGCAGTGCTAACGCTGTTCACTTGAGATCTGTATTGCGGGCATTGGGGCTGCTGCGCAGCCCATCGCGGCACAAGGCCGCTCCCACAAAATCCGCGCAACCCCTGAAAACAGGGGCCTTGCACGGATTTTGTGGGAGCGGCCTTGTGCCGCGAAAGGGCCGCAAAGCGGCCCCGACGATACCTGACTTACAGGCCTTCGAGCAGGTCCGACATGTCGTCGGCGTGCTCTTCTTCCTGGGCGAGGATGTCTTCGAAGATGCGGCGAGTGGTTGGGTCTTTGTCGCCGATGTACTGGATGATCTCGCGGTAGCTGTCGATGGCGATGCGCTCGGCCACCAAGTCTTCGAGGACCATTTCCTTCAGGTTGGAACCGGCCACGTACTGGGCGTGGGAGTTCTTGCTCAGGTTGTCCGGGTTGAAGTCCGGTTCGCCACCGAGCTGCACGATACGCTCGGCCAGCTTGTCGGCGTGCTCGGATTCCTGGTTGGCGTGCTCGAGGAACTCCTCGGCGGCGACGCTGGCCTTGATGCCGCTGGCCATGAAGTAGTGGCGCTTGTAGCGCAGGGTGCAGACCAGCTCGGTGGCCAGCGACTCGTTGAGCAGGCGGATGATCTCTTCACGGTCGGCCTTGTAGCCTTCGGTGATGGCGCCGTTCTCGACGTGCTCACGGGCACGATGGCGCAGGGTTTCGATGTCGGTCAGTACAGAGTTGCTCATGGGATTCTCCAGTCGAATCAGCTTTTCAGGTCAGAGTCTCGAGAGGTTTTACGCGCCAGGCACGGCCTTGCGGTCCTCTTCTCGTTGCTTGCAGGTCTTGAAACCTTTGGCGTCGACATGCCCGCTGGCGTCGAAGCGCACGTAGTAAGGCTGCTGCTTGCCATCCTTGTTGAGGATGTAGTCGTTGCAGATGCCCCCGTTGGGCAGGTCGCTCATGTTCGACGGACTACCGCCGATGGCGATGACCTTCTGCGTGGTCATGCCGTTCTCGACCTGCTTGACCAGCGGCTCGTTGCGGAAGGTGACGTAGTCGACCGGATTTTCCGGGCGGCTGTTGCTGCTGCAGGCGGCGAGGGCTGCGCTGGCGATCAGGACGGCCAGGGTCGCTTTGCTCATGATTACGCTCCTTGCAAAAGGTCCGTTACGGGTGGCTGTTAAGCTTGGAACCGCACGGCGCGTCAGGAGTTCGATTCATCAAGCGAAGCGGCAAGAGGCCGGAATACGGGGCCTGGCCGAGGATGTAAAAATTCTTGTCTACACTCAGCAGGACGAGCGCGCATCCAGCGCGCAGACAAGGAGACCACTCCATGAAGCTGCTGCACGTGTCATTGCTGGTGTTGGGCATGTCGATCGCCGGGCAGGGATTCGCCGCCACGGCGCAACAGGAAAAGATGAAGACCTGCAACGCCGAAGCCACGGGCCAGTCGCTCAAGGGCGATGCGCGCAAGGCGTTCATGAGCACCTGCCTGAAGAAGTCGCCCCCCACCCAGCAGGAGAAAATGAAGACCTGCAACGCTGACGCCAGCGGCCAGTCGCTCAAGGGCGACGCACGAAAAGCGTTCATGAGCGACTGTCTGAAGAAGAAGTGACCGGTGCCTATGCCTGTCGCCTGAAGGCTGGCAGACTGCGGATCTTCCCGCTGTCTGCCGCCGAGGCTGTATGACCTTCACTCCCCGCCAGATCATCCTGGCCAGTTGCATCATCGTGGTTGCCGGCCTGCTCCTGGCGTTGCCCCTGAAGTTGTTGCCCAGCCTGCTGGCCGGCCTGCTGGTGTTCGAACTGGTGAACATGCTCACCCCGCGCCTGCAACCGCTGATCGCCGGTCAGCGCGCCCGTTGGCTGGCGGTGGCGCTGTTGGGCACCTTGGTGGTCACCAGCCTGGCGTTGCTGATCGCCGGCGCCTTCAGCTTCCTGCTGCACGAGGCCGAGAACCCCGGCGCTTCGCTGGACAAGTTCATGGGCCTGGTGGAGCGCGCGCGGGGTCAGTTGCCGCCGTTCATCGAGGGTTACCTGCCCGCCAGCGCTGCCGAGTTCAAGGTGGCCATCGGCGACTGGATACGCAGTCACCTGAGCGATCTGCAACTGGTGGGCAAGGGCATGGCACACATGTTCGTGACCCTGCTGATCGGCATGATTCTCGGCGCCATCATCGCTTTGCAGCGCATCCCCGACCTGTCCCGGCGCAAGCCGCTGGCGGCCGCGCTGTTCGAGCGCCTGAGCCTGCTGGTGCAGGCGTTTCGCAACATCGTCTTCGCGCAGATCAAGATTTCCCTGCTCAACACCACCTTCACCGGCATCTTCCTGGCCGTGGTGCTGCCGCTGTTCGGCGTGCACCTGCCGTTGACCAAGACCCTGATCGTGCTGACCTTCCTGCTGGGTCTGCTGCCGGTGATCGGCAACCTGATCTCCAACACGCTGATCACCATCGTCGGGCTGTCGCTGTCGATCTGGGTGGCGGCTGCCGCGCTGGGTTACCTGATCGTGATCCACAAGGTCGAGTATTTCCTCAACGCGCGCATCGTCGGCGGGCAGATCCGCGCCAAGTCCTGGGAACTGCTGCTGGCGATGCTGGTGTTCGAAGCGGCGTTCGGGTTGCCGGGGGTGGTGGCGGGGCCGATCTACTACGCCTACCTGAAGAGTGAGTTGCGGCGTATGGAACTGGTTTGAAGGCCATCGGGGCTCTAGCGCAGGTTGCCCGCGCTAGAGCCCCGCGCGATCTCAGTCCGCCCCGTAGCGCTTGCGCGCTTCGATCGCCAGCCCGCTGCCGATGCTGCCGAAGATGTTCCCTTCCACGTGCCGGGCGTTGGGCAGCATCGCCGCGACGCTATTGCGCAGCGCCGGGATGCCGCTGGAACCGCCGGTGAAGAACACCGTGTCGACCTGCGCTGCCGTTACCCCGGCCTTGACCAGCAGCTCGTCGACACTGCCGCGCACCCGTTGCAGCAAACCGTCGATGGCGTCTTCGAACAAGGCCCGGCTCAACTGCGCCACCAACCCCGACTCGACCCGGCCCAGGTCGATGCTGCGGCTGTCGCGCTCGGTCAGCTCGATCTTGCTGGCCTCCACTTCCATCGCCAGCCAGTGCCCGGCGCGCTGTTCGATCAGGTTGAACAGCCGGTCGATGCCCAGGGTGTCCTCGATGTCATAGCGCATGTTGCCCAGGGCCAACTGCGATTTCTGGCCATACAAGGCGTTGATGGTGTGCCAGGTGGCCAGGTTCAGGTGATAACTGGTGGGCATCAGCGCGCCGCTTTTCATTCGGCTGCCATAGCCGAACAGCGGCATCACGCCTTGCAGGCTGAGCTGCTTGTCGAAGTCGGTACCGCCGATGTGTACGCCGCCGGTGGCGAGGATGTCGTCCTGGCGCGCGTCCAGCCGATGACGCTCGGGTGACAGGCGGATCAGGGTGAAGTCCGAGGTACCGCCGCCGATATCGACGATCAGCACCAGCTCTTCAGCGGCGATGCCCGACTCGTAGTCGAAGGCGGCGGCGATGGGTTCGTACTGGAACGACACGTCCTTGAAGCCGATCTTGCGCGCCACCTCGGCCAGGGTATCCTCGGCCTCCTGGTCGGCGGCCGGATCGTCGTCGACGAAGAACACCGGGCGGCCCAGCACCACCTGCTCGAAACTACGCCCGGCACTGGCTTCGGCGCGCTTCTTCAGTTCGCCGATGAACAGTCCCAGCAGGTCCTTGAACGGCAACGCGCTGCCCAGCACGCTGGTGTCGTGCTTGATCAGCTTGGAGCCCAGCAGGCTCTTGAGCGAGCGCATCAAGCGGCCTTCGTAGCCTTCGAGGTACTCGTGCAGGGCCAGGCGGCCGTACACCGGGCGACGCTCCTCGATGTTGAAGAACACCACCGACGGCAAGGTGATCTTGCCCTCTTCCAGGGCGATCAGCGATTCGACGCCCGGGCGGTGCCAACCCACGGTGGAGTTGGAGGTGCCGAAGTCGATGCCGAGGGCGCGGGCCGGGGATACGTCAGACATGGGGGAAAGCTTCCGGAGGCAAAACGGCCGCGCAGTTTATGCCAGTGGCCGACAGAATCAAGACCGATCGTCTGTCATGGCGCAACGCCAAACGGCCCTTGAAAGGCTATGCTTCACCCCTATCTTCACAAGCAGCACGATATTTCCTACTGGTGATCCTTAGATGGACTTCAAAGACTATTACAAGGTACTCGGCGTTGACCCCAGCGCGGACGAGAAGGCGATCAAGGCGGCCTACCGCAAGCTGGCGCGCAAGTATCACCCTGACGTCAGCAAGGAGCGCGACGCCGAGGACAAATTCAAGGAGGCCAACGAGGCCTACGAAGTATTGGGCGACGCCACCAAGCGCGCCGAGTACGACGAGATCCGCAAGTACGGTGGCCAGCACGGCCGGCCGTTCCAGGCACCGCCGGGCTGGGAAAGCCGTGGCGGTGGCGGCGGTGGTTTCGAGGGCGGCGATTTCTCCGACTTCTTCAGCTCGATCTTCGGTGCCCGTGGCGGCAATCCCTTTGGCGGCGCGCGCGGCCAGCAACAGCAGCGCAGTGCCGGCAGGCGAGGGCAGGACGTGGAACTGGAACTGGCGGTGTTTCTCGAAGAGACCTTGAGCAAGGAATCCAAGCAGATCAGTTTCCAGGTGCCGCAGACCAACGCCGCCGGGCAACGCACCGGCTTCACCACCAAGACCCTGAACGTGAAGATCCCGGCCGGCGTCACCGACGGCGAGCGCATCCGCCTCAAGGGCCAGGGCGCACCGGGTGCGGGCGGCGGCGCCAACGGCGACTTGTTCCTGACCATCCGCATGGCGCCGCACCCGCTGTTCGACGTCGAGGGCCACGACCTGATCATCACCGTGCCCCTGGCACCGTGGGAAGCCGCCCTGGGCACCAAGGTGGCGGTGCCGACGCTCACCGGCAAGATCAACCTGACCATCCGCCCCGACAGCCAGAGCGGCCAGCGCCTGCGGGTCAAGGGCATGGGCCTGGCCACCAAGCAGGGCGAGCGCGGCGACCTCTACGCCCAGCTCAAGGTGGTCATGCCGAGCACCTCCGATGCGACCACCCGCGAACTGTGGACCAAGCTCTCCGAGCAGGCCGCGTTCAACCCGAGGACACAATGGAGTAAGTGACCATGAGCAGCACCCTGATCGTTCAACTGGACATGCGAACCCTCTGCCAGGAAGCCAACCTCACGGCCGACTGCGTGATCGAGATCGTCGAGCACGGCATCGTTGAACCCTCAGGGCGAACGCCCGACGACTGGGTGTTCGACGACCACGCGCCGGTCACCGTCAAGCGCGCGGTGAAGCTGCACCAGGAGCTGGAGCTGGAATGGGAAGGGGTGGCGCTGGCGCTGGAACTGCTGGAGGAAGTGCAGCAGTTGCGCAGCGAGAACAGCATGTTGCGC
Organism: Pseudomonas boreofloridensis; assembly: GCF_030580795.1. NCBI lineage: Bacteria > Pseudomonadati > Pseudomonadota > Gammaproteobacteria > Pseudomonadales > Pseudomonadaceae > Pseudomonas > Pseudomonas boreofloridensis. The sequence goes on from NZ_JAUQOQ010000025.1 coordinate 5,871, forward strand.
CAGCGTCTGGGGCGGTTCACCCAGATGTGATCCTGCCGGTGCTCAACGTCAGCTTCAGCGGGGCTCGGCACCTGGGTTGAGCAGCAGTTGCATGAAGGTCAGATCCAACCACCGGCCGAACTTCACCCCCACCTGCGGCATCTGCCCGGTCACGGCGAAGCCCAGGCGTTCGTGCAGGCGGATCGAGGCGGTATTGCCGCTTTCGATGGCTGCCACCATGACGTGCTTGCCGCCGCGGCGGGCACGCTCGATCAGCGCCTGCATCAGCAGCGGCCCCAGGCCTTTGCCACGCTGGTCGCCGCGCACGTACACCGAGTGCTCCACCGTGTGGCGGAAACCTTCGAAGGGGCGCCAGTCGCCGAACGAGGCGTAGCCGAGCACGCCGCTGTCGTCGGTCGCCACCAGGATCGGGTAGCCCTGCTCGGCCCGGGCGGCGAACCAGGCCTGACGGTTGGCCAGGTCCACCGGGGTTTCATTCCAGATCGCCGTGGTGTTGCACACGGCGTCGTTGTAGATGTCGAGGATGCCGGCCAGGTCGTCGGGCCGGGCATCGCGGATGCAGTCGCTCATGGCAGTGTCTCGCGAAGTCGAGGCCGCAGATTAAATGGTTACCAGCCCGCGCACACCCTCGGCCTGCATGTTTTCGCCACGGCCGCGCTGCACGATCTCGCCACGGGCCATCACCAGGTACTGGTCGGCCAGCGCCTCGGCGAAGTCGTAGAACTGTTCCACCAGCAGGATCGCCATGTCGCCGCGCTGCGCCAGGCGGCGGATCACCGCGCCGATTTCCTTGATCACCGAGGGCTGGATGCCTTCGGTGGGCTCGTCGAGAATCAGCAGGCGCGGGCGGCTGGCCAGGGCACGGCCGATCGCCAGTTGCTGCTGCTGGCCGCCGGACAGATCGCCACCTCGGCGCTGCTTCATCTGTTCGAGCACCGGGAACAGTTCATAGATGAACGCCGGCACCTGCCGCGCCTCGCGGGCGCTGAAGCGCGACAGGCCCATCAGCAGATTCTCCTCCACCGTCAGGCGCGGGAAGATTTCCCGGCCTTGGGGCACGTAGGCGATGCCCGCGTGCACCCGCTGCTGGGGCTTGAGCGCGGTGATCGGCTTGCCTTCCCATTCGATGCGGCCCTCGCGGGCGGGCACCAGGCCCATCAGGCAGCGCAGCAGGGTGGTCTTGCCCACGCCGTTGCGGCCCAGCAGGCAGGTCACTTCGCCGACCTTGGCCTCGAACGACAGGCCTCGCAGGATGTGGCTGCCGCCGTAGTATTGGTGCAGTGCGTCGATTTTCAGCATGTTCTGCCATCCGATGATTCAGGTCGTGGGCGCGGGCTCGCCCCGCGCTAGCGCCAGACCTGCAAATGATGTTGGCCGGGCAGGTCTAGACGCGGGGCATGCCCGCTCCCACGCCGATTCAGCTGCTCCCTAGCGACCGAGGTACACCTCGACCACCCGCTCATCCGCCTGCACCTGTTCCAGCGATCCGTGCGCCAGTACGCTGCCGTGGTGCAGCACGGTGACATGATCGGCGATGCTGCCGACGAAGCCCATGTCGTGCTCCACCACCATCAGCGAGTGCTTGCCCGCCAGCCCCTTGAACAGCTCGGCGGTGAACTCGGTCTCGGCGTCGGTCATGCCCGCCACCGGCTCGTCGAGCAGCAGCAACTGCGGCTCCTGCACCAGCAGCATGGCGATCTCCAGGAACTGCTTCTGGCCGTGCGACAACAGCCCGGCCTGGCGCGAGGCCTGGCTGTGCAGGCGCACGGTGCTCAGCACCTGGTCGATACGCGCGCGTTGCGCGTCGGTCAGCCGCGCGGTCAGGCTGGCCCACACCGATTTGTCGGTCTTGAGCGCCAGTTCGAGGTTCTCGAACACCGTCAACGCCTCGAACACCGTCGGCTTCTGGAATTTGCGGCCGATGCCGGCCTGGGCGATCTGGTATTCGCTCAGGCGGGTCAGGTCGAGGGTGTCGCCGAAGAAGGCGCTGCCGCTGTCCGGCCGGGTCTTGCCGGTGATCACGTCCATCAGCGTGGTCTTGCCGGCGCCGTTCGGGCCGATGATGCAGCGCAGTTCACCGACGCCGATGTACAGGGTCAAGGCGTTGAGCGCCTTGAAGCCGTCGAAGCTGACGCTGATGTCCTCCAGGCTCAACACGGTGCCGTGGCGGGTGTCGAGTCCGGCCTTGCGGGGCTGGCCCAGGCCGATGGCATCGCGACCGCTGCCGAGCTGATCGAACACCGGCTCGAGCATGAACTCCGGGTGTACCGCAGGCAGGCCTCTCATGGCTGGCTCCTTTTCTTCAGCAGCCCGACCACGCCCTTGGGCAGGTACAGGGTGACCAAAATGAACAGTGCGCCGAGGAAGAACAGCCAGAACTCCGGGAAGGCCACGGTGAACCAGCTTTTCATCCCGTTGACCAGACCGGCGCCGAGCAGTGGGCCGATCAGCGTGCCGCGTCCGCCCAGGGCCACCCACACTGCGGCCTCGATGGAGTTGGTCGGCGACATCTCGCTGGGATTGATGATGCCCACCTGCGGCACGTACAAGGCACCGGCCAGGCCACACAGCACGGCGCTGAGCACCCACACCAGCAGCTTGAAGCCGCGCGGGTCGTAGCCGCAGAACATCAGGCGGTTCTCGGCGTCGCGCAGGGCGGTGAGCAGGCGGCCGAACTTGCTGCGGGTCAGCCGCCAGCACAGGTACAGGCTGCTTAGCAGCAAGGCCACGGTCAGCAGGAACAACACCGCCCGTGTGCCGGGCGCGGCCACGTCGAAGCCGACGATGGTGCGGAAGTTGGTAAAGCCGTTGTTGCCGCCAAAGCCGGTCTCGTTGCGGAAGAACAACAGCATGCCGGCGAAGGTCAGGGCCTGGGTCATGATCGAGAAGTACACGCCCTTGATCCGCGAGCGGAAGGCGAACCAGCCGAACACCAGGGCCAGCAGCCCCGGCGCCAGCACCACCAGGCACAGTGCCCAGGCGAAATGCTGGGTGCCGGCCCAGTACCACGGCAGCTCGCTCCACGACAGGAAGGTCATGAAGCCAGGCAGGCCGTCGCCGGCGGCCTGGCGCATCAGGTACATGCCCATGGCGTAGCCGCCCAGGGCGAAGAACAGGCCGTGGCCCAACGACAGCAACCCGGCGTAGCCCCAGACCAGGTCCAGGGCCAGGGCGACGATGGCGTAACAGAGGATCTTGCCGACCAGCGTCAGGGTGTAGGCCGAGACCTGCAGGGCGTGCCCCTCGGGCAATAGCGACAACAGCGGCAGGGCGATCAGCACCAGGGTCAGCAGGGCGCCGAGGGCCAACGACAGCCGAGGCCCGGCCTTGTGCGCGGCGGTGACAAGCAGTGGCTGGTTCATCAGTCGATTACCCGTCCCTTGAGGGCGAACAGACCTTGCGGGCGCTTCTGGATGAACAGAATGATCAGCGCAAGGATGAGGATCTTGCCGAGCACCGCACCGATCTGCGGTTCCAGCAGCTTGTTGGCGATGCCCAGACCGAAGGCCGCCCAGAGGCTGCCGGCCAGTTGCCCGACGCCACCGAGCACCACCACCAGGAAGGAGTCGATGATGTAGCTCTGGCCCAGGTCCGGGCCGACGTTGCCGACCTGGCTCAGGGCCACGCCACCGAGGCCGGCGATGCCCGAACCGAGGCCGAAGGCGAGCATGTCCACGCGGCCGGTGGACACCCCGCAGCACGCCGCCATGTTGCGGTTCTGGGTGACGGCACGCACGTTCAGCCCCAGCCGCGTGCGGTTGAGCAGCAGCCAGGTGAGCAGCACCACGGCCAGGGCGAAGCCGATGATCACCAGGCGGTTGTACGGCAGCACCAGGTTCGGCAGCACCTGCACGCCGCCGGACAGCCAGGCCGGATTGCTCACTTCGACGTTCTGCGCGCCGAACAGCAGGCGCACCGCCTGGATCAGGATCAGGCTGATGCCCCAGGTGGCCAGCAGGGTTTCCAGGGGGCGGCCATAGAGGTGGCGGATGACCGTGCGCTCCAGCGCCATGCCGACCCCGGCGCTGATGGCGAAGGCCACCGGCAGGGCGATCAGCGGATAGAACTCCAGGGCGCCGGGGGCGTAGCGCTGCACCAGCACCTGGACCATGTACGTGCTGTAGGCGCCGAGCATGAGCATTTCGCCGTGGGCCATGTTGATCACCCCGAGCAGGCCGAAGGTGATAGCCAGGCCCAGCGCCGCCAGCAGCAGGATTGAGCCCAGCGACAGGCCGCTGAAGGCCTGACCGAGCAGTTCGCCGATCAACAGCTTGCGTTGCACCTGGGCCAGGCTGGTCTCGGCGGCGGTGCGCACGCCCGGATCGCTTTCCGCACCGGGTTGCAGCAGTGCTTCGAGTCGGGTTCGGGCCAGCGGGTCGCCCGTCTCGCCAAGCAGGCGCACGGCGGCCAGACGTACCTGCGGTTCGCTGGCGCCCAGTTGCAGGTTGGCCAAGGCCAGGCCCAGCGCGGCGTGCACCGCCGGGTCGGACTCCTGGGCGAAAGCGCGGTCGAGCGTTGCCATCTGCGCCGGTTGCGCGCTTTTCTGCAACTGCTGGGCCGCGCCCAGGCGCACACGGCTGTCGCCTGCGGACAATTGGTGGCTGGCCAGGGCGTTGTCGATCAGGCCGCGCAAGCGGTTGTTCAGGCGCACCTTGCGCGTGTCATCGGCGGCGATGCGGCCCTCGCGCAGGTTCTCCAGCAGCGCCAGGCGCGCAGGGTCCGGTTGCGCAGCCCAGCGTTCGAGCAAATTGGCCTGCTCGGCAGGCTTGGCCGCGAGGAAAAATTCGCCCTCGCTAGCCTCGGCTGCCAGCGGCAGGAGCAGTAACAGCGTCAGCAGCAGTCTGAGCATGTGGGCAGTCCTGGAAATCGGAGGTGGATTCATCGCGGGGCAAGCCCGCTCCCACCGGGGCTGTGTAACCCCATGTTCATGGGGTCACGCGGCTGTTGTGGGAGCGGGCTCGTCGCGCGATTGGGCCGCCGCGCGGCCCCCTGCACTCAGTTGCCTTTCACCGCATGGTCAGGCCGCTTGTCGTTGCCCGGAATGAACGGGCTCCAAGGCTGCGCGCGCAGTGGCTGTTCGGTCTCCCAGACCACGCTGAACTGCCCGTCGTCCTGGATCTCGCCGATCATCACCGGCTTGTGCAGGTGGTGGTTGGTCTTGTCCATGGTCAGGGTGAAGCCCGATGGCGCCTGGAAGGTCTGCCCGGCCAGCGCTTCGCGCACCTTGTCCACATCGGTGGACTTGGCTTTTTCCGCTGCCTGCGCCCACATGTGGATGCCCACGTAGGTAGCTTCCATCGGATCGTTGGTCACCGCCTTGTCGGCGCCGGGCAGGCCTTTGGCCTTGGCATAGGCCTTCCAGTCAGCCACGAACTTCTGGTTGACCGGGTTATCCACCGACTCGAAGTAGTTCCAGGCCGCCAGGTGACCGACCAGCGGCTTGGTGTCGATGCCGCGTAGCTCTTCTTCACCCACCGAGAACGCCACCACCGGCACATCGGTGGCCTTCAGGCCCTGGTTGGCCAGTTCCTTGTAGAAGGGCACGTTGGAGTCGCCATTGACCGTGGAGATCACGGCCGTCTTGCCGCCAGCGGAGAACTTCTTGATGTTGGCGACGATGGTCTGGTAATCGGCGTGGCCGAACGGGGTGTACACCTCTTCGATGTCCTTGTCGGCCACGCCTTTGCTGTGCAGGAAGGCGCGCAGGATCTTGTTGGTGGTGCGCGGATACACGTAGTCGGTGCCCAGCAGGAAGAAGCGCTTGGCGCTGCCGCCGTCTTCGCTCATTACGTATTCAACCGCTGGGATCGCTTGCTGGTTAGGCGCCGCACCGGTGTAGAAAACGTTTGGCGACATCTCTTCACCCTCGTACTGCACCGGGTAGAACAGCAGCCCGTTGAGTTCCTCGAACACCGGCAGCACGGACTTGCGCGACACCGACGTCCAGCAGCCGAACACCACCGCGACCTTGTCCTGGGTCAGCAACTGGCGGCTCTTCTCGGCGAACAGCGGCCAGTTGGACGCGGGGTCTACCACCACAGGTTCGAGCATCTTGCCGTTGACCCCGCCCTTGGCGTTGATCTCGTCGATGGTCATCAGCGCCATGTCCTTGAGCGACGTCTCGGAGATGGCCATGGTGCCGGACAGCGAATGCAGGATGCCGACCTTGATGGTCTCGGCGGCCTGGAGGCTCCAGCTCAGGCCCATGGCCGCGAGCGATGCGCTGAGGGTAAAGGCCTTGATCAGACTGCGACGCTTCATGTGCTCTCTCCGCTGCGTTGTTGTGGTGTTGGCGCAGGGGAGACTGCAAAGGCTGTGCCGTGGTGCGCAAAGGCACGCGGCAGACGGGCTGTGCTTCGGGGCGGGGCGTAGGCGGGGGCGAGGTTGGTGCTCTGTGGTGAGGGCTGCACCGAGTTGGGGCCGGGGCGGGGTGATCGGGGCCGCACGGCGGCCCCGCGTCAGTCAATCGCGACGCACGGCGCCGCGCGCCTGGCGCTTGCTGCGCACGAACTGGTAAGTCACCGCCAGAATCAGGAACCACAGCGGCGTGACCACCAGCGCCGAGCGGGTATCGGCCTCCAGGCTCAGCAGCACCAGGATGAAGGCGAAGAACGTCAGGCACACGCAGCACATGAAGCGTCCGCCCGGCATCTTGTACTTCGAGGCCTGGTGCAGGGGCTCACGGTGCTTGCGGTAGCTCAGGTACGACAGCAGGATCAGCGTCCAGACGAACATGAACAGCACCGCCGACACCGTGGTCACCAGGGTGAAGGCTTCGATCACGTTCGGCACCAGGTAGATCAGCACCGCGCCCAGCAGCAGGCAGGTGCAGGAGAAGTACAGGCCGTTGGCCGGGACGGCGCGGCGCGACAGTTTCTCGAACGCCTTCGGTGCGTCGCCTTCCTGGGCCAGACCAAAGAGCATGCGGCTGGTGGAGAACACGCCGCTGTTGGCCGAGGACGCCGCCGAGGTCAGTACCACGAAGTTGATGATGCTCGCCGCTGCCGGCAGGCCGGCCAGCACGAACAGCTCGACGAACGGGCTCTTGCCCGGCACCACGTCGCGCCATGGGGTCACGGCCATGATCGCGATCAGTGCCAGCACGTAGAACACGATGATGCGGATCGGGATGGAGTTGATCGCCCGGGGCAAGGTGCGCTCGGGGTTCTTCGCTTCGGCGGCGGTGGTGCCCACCAGCTCGATGCCGACGAAGGCGAACACGGCGATCTGGAAGCCGGCGAAGAAGCCCATGACCCCATGCGGGAACATGCCGGCGTCGTTCCACAGGTTGGCCAGTTGCGCAGTGCGCCCGCTCGGCGAGGTGAAACCGGTGACCACCATGTACAGGCCGGTGGCGACCAGGCCGAGGATGGCGATGATCTTGATCAGGGCGAACCAGAACTCCATCTCGCCGAACAGCTTGACCGTGACCAGGTTCAGCGACAGCAGCACCGCCACGCAGGTCAGTGCCGGTATCCACTGGGGAAGCTCCGGAAACCAGAATTGCGTATAGGCGGCGATGGCGACCACGTCGGCGATGCCGGTGACCACCCAGCAGAACCAATAGGTCCAGCCGGTGAAGTAGCCGGCCCAGGGGCCGAGCAGGTCGGCGGAAAAGTCGATGAACGATTTGTAGTTCAGGTTCGACAGCAGCAGCTCACCCATGGCGCGCATGACGAAGAACAGCATGAAGCCGATGATCATGTAGACGAAGATGATCGACGGACCGGCCAGGCTGATGGTCTTGCCCGAGCCCATGAACAGGCCGGTGCCGATGGCGCCGCCGATGGCGATGAGCTGAATGTGGCGGTTGGTCAGGTTGCGTTGCAGATGCTGGTCATCTGTCGGGGAGGGAGAGGTTTGGGTCATAGGCTGCATTCCATTGAGGGTCAGTCTTTTTGTGCGCGAAAGCCGGGTAGGCTATCACGTCGCGTTCCGATCGCGGGTGTGGCAGATCGGCACGATCTTGACGGTGCAGACAGGACTATCACCTGACCGGCATCAAGCGTTGCCCTTTTCCCAGGTCAACCCGCCTGCACCGCTGCACCCGCGAAAACATACTGCTGTTCACGCCTGAACCGCGGCCCGACTCCGCCGTATCACCAAGCTGTCGAGCGCCCACATCACCAGCATCGATACTCCCACCAATGGGAAGACCACGCCCAGCACCAGCATCACCCCCACGGCGGCCTTCCAGCGTGGCAGGTCATGGCGCAGCGGTGGTACGCCCAGGCTGCCGCTGGGTTTGCGTTTCCACCACATGACCAGCCCGCTGACCGCGCCCAACAGAATCATCAAGCACACCAGCAGGATGATCGCCTGGTGCACCGGGCCGAACATCCGCCCCTCATGCAGCATCACCCCCAGCTCAGTGGCGCGCGCCGCCGTGCCGTAGTCCTGCCAGCGCACGTCGGCCAGCACCTGGCCGGTGTACTGGTCCACATGCAGGGTGGCGTCGTGGCGCGGGTCGTCGGCGAACACGGCGATGGTGAAGACGCCGTCGGCGGTGGTCGGCGCAGTGATGCTGTAGCCGGGCGTCACGCCACGCGCGTCGGCCAGGTCCTGGACTTGCTGCAAACCGATTTGCGGCGCCGCTGGAGCACTGTGGCCGGTGTGATGGCCCCTATGCTCGGCGTGCGCACCGGACACCGGCATCGGCGTATTTTCCAGGGCCCAGGGCACGGTTTGGCGGTGAGCGTCGTTGAGCGCACCGGCCTGTTGGTCCGAGGTGGGCACCGTAGTCCACATGGCCGCCGGAAAGCGGTTCCACAGCTCGGCGTATTGCTTGCCCCAGAAGCCGGTCCAGGTCATGCCGCTGAGCAGCATGAACAGCAGCAGTGCCGATCCCCAGAAGCCGACGACCGCATGCAGGTCGCGCCACAGCAGGCGCCCGCGCGCCGTCAGGCGTGGCCACAGCACGCCGGCGCCGCTGCGTCCTCGCGGCCACCACAAGTACAGCCCGGACACCACCAGCACGATGCCCCAACCCGCCGCCAGTTCCACCAGACGGTCGCCCAGGGTGCCGATCATCAGTTCGCCGTGCAGGGCGCGGGCGATGGCTTGCAGGTTGCGCTTGCCGTCCTGGACGCCCAGCACTTCGGCGCGGTAGGGGTCGACGAACACGTTCAGCTCACGGCCGCCGTCGTGCACCACGAACTGCGCACTGCGCTCGGCGTTCAGCGGCGGCAGGTACTGGCCGATGTGGCCCTGGGGATAGGCCTGCCGCACCTTGGCCAGCAGCGTGTCGGCGCTCTGGCGCTGCGCGCCGGCCTCGACCACCATCAGGTCGCGGTACATCCAGGGGTCGAGCTGCGGCTTGAACAGGTAGACGATCCCGGTGAGCGCCAGCAGGATCATGAACGGTGCGACGAACAGCCCGGCGTAGAAGTGCCAACGCCAGGCCAGGTTGTAGAAGGAAGGCTGCGGTTGTTTCACGGTATCTCCCGTTCGCCCCAGCGGGCGCGGTGTTGGCCGCGTCCGCGGGGTCGATGTCGTTGTTGTTATGTCAGAAGCTGAAATCGACCTTGGTCCAGAAGGTTCTGCCCGGCTCGTTGACCGGCTGCGGATCGGCGGCCGGATAGCCGAACCCGGCGTTGCCGGCCAGGTTCAGGTGCTCGGCGTAGGTCTTGTCGAACAGGTTGTCGACACCGGCGCTGAGCTTGAGGTTACGGTTGACCTTGTAGGCTCCGTTAAGCGAGAACACGCCGAATCCGCCGCTCTTCTCGTAGTCCTTGCCGACCACGTTGCCCTGGTTCTGGGCGATGCGGTTCTGCGCCGCCACCAGCCGCCACAGCCCGCCGACGCTCCAGGCGTCGCGACTGTAGGTCAGGCCCAGGCGACTTTCCAGCGGTGGCATCTGCGGCAGCGCCTTGCCGTCGCTGCTGTTTTTGCCCCAGGCGTAGGCCAGGGTGGCGTCGGCCTTCCAGTTGTCGGTCAGCGCATAGGCCGCGCCCAGTTCGCCGCCCATGATGCGCGCATCGATGTTCTGCGCCTGGGTGCTGCTCATGCCCATCATGCCGGTGCGGTAGTCGAACAGGATGTAGTCGCGGATCTGCCCGACATAACCCGATGCCCAGGCCTCCAGGCGCTCATCCTTGTACTGGATGCCAACGTCGAGCTGGGTGGTCTTCTCCGGCTTGATGGCGTCGAAGGCGTTCACCGCGCCGTTGGGGCCCTGCTTGGGCGAGAACAGCTCCCAGTAGTCGGGGAAGCGCTGGGCGTGGCCCAGGCCGATGTAGGCGGTGGCCGGGATTGCCGCGAGGTCGTGCTCGTAGCGCACGAAGCCGCTGGGCAGGGTGTCGGCGCGGGTGTCGCCGACGGTGGCGCTGGCCTGGCGGAAATCGCGGGCCGAAGCACGGTCCAGGCGGGCGCCGGCGATCAGCCGGTCTTCGCCGGTGGCGTACCAGGTCAGCTCGCTGAACGCCCCGTAGTTGTGGAAGTCGGCGTCCTTGGTCCAGGGCTGGCCCTTGTGGGCGTCGACGCCCATGCCGCCGCGCTTGCGGTGCTCGTTGGTCTGCGCGTCGAGGCCGCTGATCAATTGCACGTCGGCCCAGCGCCAGGTGGCCTTGAGGCGCGCGCCGAGGGTGCGGCGGTCGACGTTGCTGACCATGGGCATGCCCATCATGCCGCGCCCGGACGGGGTGCGCAGGCTGTAGTTGTCCATCACGTGGTCGGCGTAGTTGTAGTAGACCTGCGCCTCGACCGTGTCCAGCACCTCGCCCAGGTTGGACTTCTCGAAACGCAGGCCCAGGCTTTCGCGCTTGAATTGCGAGCCGTCCATACCGCGGCCGGCATAGCGCGCCTCGCCATCGCCCTTGCCAGCCGTGAGTTCGAGCAGGGTATCGGCGTCCGGGGTCCAGCCCAGGGTGACGTCGCCATTCCACTTGTCCCAGCGCGACGGCACCGTGTCGCCGTGGCCATCGTGGTAGTCGTCGGCGCGCGACTGGTTGCCGACGAAGCGGGCGTAGCCCTGATCGTTGCCGGCGGCGGCGTCGAGCACCTTGTCGAAGCGCCCGTTGGAGCCGGTCAGCAGGCTGGCGTTGACGCGGCTGCCGAGGGTGCCGAACTGTTCGGGCTCGCGCTCGAAGAGGATGGTCCCGGCCGAGCCGCCAGGCCCCCAGATCACGCTCTGCGGGCCTTTGATCACGGTCAGGCGGTCGTAGGTTTCCGGGGAGATGTAGGAGGTCGGCGCGTCCATGCGGTTGGGGCAGGCGCCGAGCATCACGCCGCCGTTGGTGAGGATGTTCAGGCGCGAGCCGAACATGCCGCGCAGCACCGGGTCGCCGTTGGTGCCGCCGGAGCGGATGGCGGAGAAGCCGGGGATGGTCTTGAGGTAGTCGGCGCCGTCGCTGGCCGGCACCGGCTGGCGGGGATCCTTGGGGTTGGTGACCACGGTCAGCGGCGAGCTGGGGGCCACGGCAGTGATCACCGTCGGGCTCAGCTCGGGTGCGTCATGGTGCGAGTGGTCGGCGGCGACGGCCAGCGCGAGAGGGCTGAGCAGCGAGCCGCAGAACAGGGCGAGGGTGCGCGGTAGCGCAGGGGTACGGGTGCAGCCGGACATAATGATTCCAGTCGATCAGTCGTGAAGACGCCCAAGGCCACCTGGCCTTGGGCATGAAGGGGGTTCAGACGACGATCGACAGGGGCGGCGCACGGCTGCGCGCGCCGGGAAACACGGCATGCAGGGCATGGCCCTGGCGGGTGGGAATGGCGCCCAGGGTGGGCGGCGCCAGGCGGCCAGCACTGAGCGGGCTGAGGGTCTGGGGCAGGGCAGGGCAGTTGAACAGCAGGCTGCAATAGCCGCAGCGTTCCCAGTCGGCGTGCAACTGGCCGTCGTTGCAGTGGTCCTGCGCGGCCGGCTCGGCGTGCGCCATGGGCATGCTCATGTCCATCGCCATGCCGGCGTGGTGATCCATCGGCAGCGACTGGGAAACCAGCGGCCCGATGAAGATCATCCACATGGCGAACAGGCTCAGCCAGCCGCCACCGACGCGCCTGCGATCAGGGCGGGTGTTGCGGGCTGTGCGTGTGCGCGACAGGCTCATGGCCAGCGCCGATCAGCGGTCAGTGCGCGTGGGCGTGTCCGGCCTGTTCGGCGGGCGGCTGCTTCTGCACCACCACCTGGACGGTGACGTCGCCGGCCTTCTCGAAGTGCAGGGTCAGCGGGAAGCGCTTGCCGTCCTCGAGCAGGCTACGGTCCTTGGGCTGCATCAGCATGACGTGGTAGGCGCTGGGGGCGAACACCACGTCCTTGCCCGCGGGCACCTCGACGCCCTTGACCTGCTGCATCTTCATGGCGCCGGTGGTGGTTTGCACATGCTCGTGCAACTGGGTGTCGTCGCTGATCGGGCTGTCGGCGCCGAGCAGGCGATCGTCGCTGGCGCCGTTGTTGTGCACGACGAAGTAGGCGGCGACGTTAGGGGCGTTGGGCGGTAGTTGCAGCGACCAGGGATGGGCGATATGCAGTTCGCCCACGCTGTATTCGTGGGCGTTGGCGAAGGCGCCGGGCAGCAGCAGGGCGGCCAGGACGAGGGCATGCTTGAGCATTGAATGTTCTCCGGTCTGTCGAGGTTCAGGGACGGCGTCGTGAACTCAGACCAGGGGAGAGGCGCGCGGATTGAGCGCCGGCCACAGTTGGCGCGGCGTCGGCTGGTGCGCGGGCAGTGGCGGTGACTGGGCGTAGCTGCGCCCGGGCGGGCTGTGCAGGTGCGGCGCGTGGCCGGTGAGGGCGAGCGCCGGAGCGCTGCCGGAACAGCACCAGCAGTGTTGCATGCCGGCGTGTTGGTCCTGCTGGCCGAGATCGATCTTGGCCAGGGACTGCACGTCGAACGTGGCCTTGCTCGCCCCGCTGGAGCAGAAGGCACCCCACAGCAACTGCTCGGCCGCACCCTTGGGTGCGGCCGAAGACAGCGGCATGGCCAGCAGGTTGAACAGCACTGCAAGGCAGGCTATCCAGGCAATGTGCCGACGTGGGGTCATGGAAAGATCCGGTCAGGAATCAGGTGGCTATTGTACGGCGCAGTATAGGGAAAAACGCCCCGGTGCGGTGATCTGCCGCAGAGGCGAGTCGCCTCGTCAAACCTTGCCGCGCCCCAGCAGCCCGCGCACGGTTTCCTGCAGGTCCGCCGGTAGCACCACGATCTTCGAATTGTCGCTGCCGGCCAGGTTATCCATGGCGTCGATGTAGCGCTCGCCCAGCAGGTACATGGCGGGGGTGGTTTCGTTACCCACCGCATCGCGCACCAGCGAGATCGCCCGCGCCGAGGCTTCGGCCAGGCTGATCTGTGCTTCGGCATCGAGGCGGGCGGCCTGCAGGCGTGCCTCGGCTTCGAGGATCGCCGCCTGTTTGGCACCTTCGGCGCGGGTCACGTCGGCCTTGCGCTCACGCTCGGCGGCGGCCTGGCGTTCCATGGCCTTCTGCATGTTCTCCGAGGGCTTGATGTCCTGGATCTCCACCGAGCGCACGGTCACGCCCCAGTCTTCGGTCTGCTCGGACATCGCCTCGCGCAGGCGTGCCTTGATCTGCTCGCGGCTGGACAGCGCTTCGTCCAGGTCCATGGCGCCGACGATGGCGCGCAGCGAGGTCATGGTCAGGCTGGTGACGGCGAAGGAGAAATTCTGCACGCCATAGGAGGCTTTCTGCGGGTCCACCACTTTGGCGAAGCACAGGGCATTGGCGACGATCACCGCGTTGTCGCGGGTGATGATTTCCTGCTGCTGCACGTCGAGGATGATGTCCTTGGTCGGCAGGCGATAGGCGACCACGTCCATGTACGGCACGAGGATGTTCAAGCCGGGCTTGAGGGTGCTGTGGTAGCGACCCAGACGCTCGACGATCCATTCCTCGCCCTGGGGGACGATGCGCACGCCCTTGAACACGGTGATCAACACGAACAGCGCGATGGCGCCGACGACGATGAGGCTGGTCATTGCTAGCTTCCTTTCAGTAGAGGTTCAGGGGCGGGTCACCCGCACGATGTTGCCTTCGATGGCGCTCAGGCGCACACGCTCGCCAGCGGCGATGTCGCTGTCGGCGATGCAGGTCCATTCTTCGTTGCCCAGCACGGGCTTCTGAAAACGCACACGGCCTTTCTGGAACTGCGACACGCTGGCGGTGAGCAGGCCGACTTCGCCGATCACGCTGTCGGCGGTCCAGCGCAGGTCAGGCTTCTTGTTGCGAAACACCTTGAACCACAGCAGCGTGGTGACGGAGGACAACGCCACCCACAGCAGCACTTGCATGTCCAGTTGCAGGGCCGGCGCGACCAGGGCGATCAACGCCACCAGCACGGCGCCGATGCCGAACCAGAGAATGAAGAAGGTCGGCAGCACCAGTTCCAGCAGGATCAGCGCGATGCCGAAGACGAGCCAGATCCACCATTGCATTTCCATATGGGCAGGGCCTTGCGGTGAGGGAGGCTGAAGTTTACGGCAGGGGGCCGCGACTGTCTTGTGCCTGAGCTTTGGCAGTGGTGAGGGCGGCGGTGAGCTGGCGTGTTGGGGTCGCCGTTTGGCGTCCTGCAGGTGTGCAGCGCTCGGGATCATGGGGCCGCTGTGCGGCCCAATCGCGACGCAAGGCCCACGCGGGCGTGCAGACTCCAAGAAGTTGAGCAAGACCACGGGTCGGTGGTAGGTGAAAGACAGTTGGCTCCTACCGAGATTGCGCTCGCTTTATTTCCGGGGCACGGCATGCGAAACCGGGTAATCATGCGTTTGTTACTCATCTGCAGCGCATGATTTCCAGAATCCAGCGCGTCTTTTTGTGGGAGCGGCCTTGTGTCGCGATTGGACCGCACAGCGGTCCCGGCAATGGCAGCGGCGAAGCTGAAAACATGGGACCGCTACGCGGTCCAATCGCGACACAAGGCCGCTCCCACGAGGGCGTGCAGACTCCAATGAAGTTGAGCAAGGCCACGGGACGGTGGTAGGTGAAAGACCCCCCAGTCCAACCAGATCATGGTTGTCATACGAAGCAACACTGCAATCCAACCGCTCAGGCGCACCGCGTCTATCGTCGAACACACCTTCCACAGGAGCGCGACATGGACCGTCCCAGTTCCCATCGGCTACGACGAGGCCGCTTTTCCGAGCCAGGCCGTTTCTATCTGCTGACTACCACCACCCGCAATCGGCTTGCTCTTTTCGACGCCTTCCCGCTCGCCCGGACGGTCATTTCTCAATTGAGACATTCTGACCAAGAGCAGGCCTGCCGCTCGCTGGCCTGGGTGCTGATGCCTGATCACCTGCATTGGTTGATCGAGTTGGGCAATGTGAAACTCGACACACTCATGTGCCGCTTCAAGTCCCGCAGCAGTTGCGCACTGTATCGGGCAGGGGCCCCACGTAGGCCCATCTGGCAGCCAGGCTTCCATGATCGAGCGCTGCGTCGTGAAGACGACCTCAGGGCTGTCGCTCGCTACATCGTTGCCAACCCGCTCCGAGCAGGGCTGGTCAGGCAAGCGGGTGATTATCCGCATTGGGATTGCGTGTGGTTGTGAGCCCGGCAGTACTCACCTGCCCAGGTTTCACAACCCCAACGCCTCACTCAGCGCCGCCACCGACTCGAACAGTCGATCCACTGTCGGCAGCGGCGGGCGCTTGAGCACCAAGACCGGCACCCCGCGCTCGCGGGCCACTTGCAGTTTCGGCTCGGTGGCGGCGCTGCCGCTGTTCTTGCTGACCAGCACGTCGATCTGCCGTCGTGCGAACAGCGCCCGCTCGTCTTCCAGGTGAAACGGCCCGCGTGCGCCAATCACTTCGCAGCGCGCGTTGCCCGGACAGGCTTCCAGGGCGCGCAGGGTCCAGAACTGCTGCGGCGGGATGGCCTGCAAATGTTGCAGCGGCTCGCGCCCGAGGGTGAACAGGGGGCGCTGAAACGGCGCCAGGGCGTCGATCAGTTCCGTCCAGTCGGCCACCTCACGCCAGTCGTCTCCCGGCTGGGCCTGCCACGCCGGTCGGCGCAGCGCCCAGCAGGTCACCCCGGCCGCCTGCGCGGCGCGTGCCGCGTTGGCGCTGATCTGCGCGGCATAAGGGTGGGTGGCGTCGATCAGCAGGCTGATGCGTTCGGCTTTCAGGTACGTCGCCAGCCCTTCGGCGCCGCCATAGCCGCCCACGCGCACCTGGCAAGTCAGGTCGTCGGGTACACGGCCGATGCCTGCCAGGCTGTAGACGTGCTGCGGGCCCAGGCGCCGGGCGATGGCCAGGGCCTCGGTGATGCCGCCGAGCAAAAGGATGCGCTCGCTCATTGCACACCCGCCGTGCCGACCACACCGCCCTGGCGGTCGATGGCGAACACCTCCACCTGCACCTGCGTCGGCACCACGCTGCGGGCGAACGCCAGGGCGTGGGCGCAGACCGCATCGCCCAGGGCGACACCCGCCGCATGGGCCAGCGCCAGCGCCTGCTGGCTGGTGTTGGCGGCGACGATGGCGTCTTGCAGCGCGGCGGGCGCGCCGATGTCCGCTGCCCAACCGGCCAGTTGCGGCAGGTCGATGCTCGAGTGGCGGCTGTGCAGGTCCATGTGCCCAGCGGCGAGCTTGCTGATCTTGCCGAAGCCGCCGCACAGGGTCAGGCGTGCCACTGGCACTTTGCGCACATGCTTGAGCACCGCGCCGACGAAGTCGCCCATCTCGATCAAGGCCATTTCCGGCAGGCCGTAGATCCGCCGCATGGTGTCCTCGCTGGCGTTGCCCGTGCAGGCGGCGATGTGCGTGCAGCCATTGCTGTAGGCGACATCGATGCCCTGGTGGATCGAGGCGATGTAGGCCGCGCAGGAAAACGGCCGGACGATGCCGCTGGTGCCCAGAATCGACAGCCCGCCCAGGATGCCCAGGCGCGGGTTCATTGTCTTGAGCGCCAGCGCCGCGCCGTCCTGCACGTTGACCGTGACCTCGAACCCACCGGCATAGGCGCAGGCCTCGGCCAACTGCTGCAAGTGTTCGCCGATCATTCGCCGCGGCACCGGGTTGATCGCCGGCTCGCCCACCGCCAGCACCAGGCCGGGGCGGGTGACGGTGCCCACGCCCTCGCCGGCGACGAAGCGCACGCCGGGCTGTTCGATCAGCCGCACCTGGCTGTAGAGCAGGGCGCCATGGGTCACGTCCGGGTCGTCGCCGGCATCTTTCAGGGTGCCGGCTTCGGCGCGCTCGGCATCGCGCCGGCAGAATTCCAGGCGCATCTGCACCTGCTTGCCCTTGGGCAAGGTGATCTGTACCGCATCGCTGGTCTGGCCGGTCAGCAACAGGCGCGCCGCCGCCAAGCTGGTGGCCGTGGCGCAGCTACCGGTGGTCAGGCCGCTGCGCAGCGGCGCCGGTTGTTCACGGGTTTCTTCACGCATCGACGGGTTTGACCACCTCGAGCAGGGTAATCGGCAGGGCTTGGCGCCAGGTATCGAAGCTACCCAGGGCCTGGGCCTGGGCCACATGCAGGCGGGTCAACTCGCCGCCGTTCGCTTCGCGGAACTGCGCCAGGGCCAGCTCGCTCTGCAAGGTCACGGCATTGGCCACCAGCCGCCCGCCGGGGCGCAGGCGCTCCCAGCACACCGGCAGTACGCCCTCGCCCGTGACACCGCCGCCAATGAAGATGGCATCGGGGCGCTCCAGCTCGGCCAGGGCCTGCGGCGCCTTGCCACGAATCAGTTGTAGACCCGGCACGCCGAGCTGGTCGCGGTTGAATTCGATGAAGCCCTGTCGGCCTTCGTCGGCCTCGATAGCCAGGGCGCGGCAACTGGGGTGGGCGCGCATCCATTCGATGCCGATCGAGCCACAGCCGGCACCGACATCCCACAACAGCTCACCCGGCTGCGGCGCCAGACGCGCCAGGGTGATGGCACGCACGTCGCGCTTGGTCAACTGACCGTCGTGGCGAAAGGCACTGTCGGGCAGACCGCTGACCGGTGACAAGCGCGGCGTGTCGGGCGCGGCCTGGCAGTCGATGGCGACCAGGTTGAGCGCGGCGCTGCTGCCCGCTGGCCACGCGTCGGCGGTGCCGCTCAGGCAGCGTTCGGCCGCCCCGCCCAAGTGCTCGAACACCTGCAGGCGACTGGGGCCGAAACCGCGTTCGCAGAGCAACCGGGCGATGGCGGTCGGGCTGTCGCCGTCATTGCTCAGCACCAGCAGGCGCACGCCGCTGTAGAGGTGGGCATTGAGCGCCGCCAGTGGCCGCGCCACCCCCGAGACCACCTGCACCTCCTGCAAAGGCCAGCCCAGGCGCGCGGCGGCCAGGGCGCAGGAGGAGGGCATCGACAGCACCTGCATCTGCTCGGCCGGCACCTGGCGCGCCAGGCTCGCGCCGACGCCGTAGAACATCGGGTCGCCGCTGGCCAGCACGCACACCGGCTCGCCGCGCCGGGCCAGCACCGGTGCCAGGGAGAACGGGCTGGGCCAGGGCTGGCGCTGGCCGACCACGCAGCGCGGCAGCAACGCCAACTGGCGCGGGCTGCCGAAGATCGTCGGTGCGCCCAGCAGTGCGCGCCGGGCCTGTTTACCCAGGCCGCTGAAACCGTCTTCGCCGATGCCTACTACTGTCAGCCAGGGGGCCATGTGATGCTTCCGTTGGGTTGAGGGGCACGATCAGCGCCAGCGCGATTTCCACGACCGGCTCGACCACCGGCTTTTCATGCCGCCGGACAAAGCAGGCATAATACCGCGCCTTCCCTCCACAAGCGCGCCTCGACGATTGCCGGACACCCTCTTGAAGCCAAGCCCAACCCCCCGCGCAGCACCACGTCCCTCGGCCTGTCCGGGGTTGTGGCGCATCGTCGCCGCGCGCGATGGCGGTATCTGCCGGATCAAGTTGCCCGGCGGGCGTTTGCTGGCCGCCCAGGCCGAGGCCGTGGCCGACGCCGCCGAGCGCTACGCCTCGGGCGTGATCGAGGCGACCAACCGCGCCAACCTGCAAATCCGCGGCATCGGCGCGCAGCACCCGGCGCTGATCGAGCACCTGCTGGCTGCCGGGCTGGGGCCGCGCGAGGCCGCTGGCGACGATGTCCGCAACCTGATGCTCAGCCCGCTGGCCGGCCTCGATCCGGCCAGCGTCGTGGATGTTCGCCCGCTGGCCGCGCAGCTCTTGCAGCTGCTGGAAACCACCCCGCGCCTGCATGCGCTGTCGGCCAAGTTCGCCGTGCAGTTGGACGGCGGCGAGGACCTGGCGATGCTCGCTCACCCTCATGATCTGTGGCTGTCGGCCCTCACCCTCGACGGCGAGCCCTGGCTGGCCTTCGGCCTGGCCGGCTGTCCGGGCGAGGATCCGCCGCTGGGGGCCGTGCCGTTCGACCAGGGGTTGGCGCTGGTGCAGGCGGTACTGGAACGCTTTCTCGACCTGGCCAGCCCTGAGCAGACGCGCATGCGCCACCTGCTGCAGACCTGTCCGGCGCAGACCTTCGTCGCCGACCTGGGCCTGCCGATTCGTCACGATGCCGCCGTACTCAACTGGCGCCGTCCGGCGAGTCAGGCGCGCTGGCTCGGCGCGCTGGCCCAGCGTCACGGCGTGGCCCTGGGCGTCGCGCCGCCGCTGGGACGCCTGACTCCAGACATGCTGCGCGGCGCGGCGCACGTCGCCCGTCTGGTCGGAGACGGCAGCCTGCACCTGACCCCCTGGCAAAGCCTGGTACTGCCGAACCTCGACCCCACGCAGCTCATCGACGCCCAGGCGGCGCTGGCCGAGCTGGGCCTGATCGACGCTGCGCAGCAGCCGCTGGCCCGCCTCGCGGCCTGCACCGGTTCCAGCGGCTGTGCCCGCGGCCTGGCCGACACCAAGGCCGATGCCCGGCTGCTCGCCGGCCGGTTGCACCACGGCGTTCCGGCCAGCGTGCACCTGACCGGCTGTCCGCGCTCCTGCGCCATGGCCCACGTGGCCCCGGCGACCTTGCTGGCCCGCGCGCCCGGACGCTACGACCTCTATCTGCGCGACGCGCGCCTGCCCGGCTTCGGCCGCTTGCGCGCCTGCGACCTTACCCCAGAAGAAGCAGGCGCCATGCTCGACCTGCCGACGGAGCACCTTGATGATTGACTACATCCGCGATGGTCAGGAGATCTATCGCAATTCCTTCCGCATCATCCGCGAGGAGGCCCGCCTGGAGCGGATTCCCGCCGACCTGGAAAAGCTCGCCGTGCGCGTGATCCATGCCTGCGGCATGGTCGAGGCCATCGATGGCCTGCAGTTTTCTGCCGGCGCGGGTCTGGCCGGACGCCAGGCCCTGGCCAACGGCGCGCCGATCCTGTGCGATGCGCACATGGTCGCCGAGGGCATCACCCGCGCCCGCCTGCCGGCCAACAACCCGGTGATCTGCACCCTGCGCGACCCGCGCGTGCCGGACATGGCCAAGGCGGCCGGCAACACCCGCTCCGCGCTGGCCCTGGAGCTGTGGCGCCCGCACCTGGCCGGCAGCGTGGTGGTGATCGGCAATGCCCCCACTGCACTGTTCTACCTGCTGGAAATGCTCGATGCCGGGGCGCCCAAGCCCGCCCTGATCCTGGGCTTCCCGGTGGGCTTCGTCGGCGCTGCCGAGTCCAAGGCCATGCTCGCCGCCGACAGCCGTGGCGTGCCCTTCGTGATCATGCAGGGCCGCCTGGGCGGCAGCGCCATGGCCGCAGCGGCGGTCAACGCACTGGCCACGGAGGTGGAATGATGCAGGCACGCGGACGTCTGCTGGGGCTGGGCGTAGGCCCCGGCGATCCCGAGCTGATCACGGTCAAGGCGCTGCGCCTGCTGCGCGAGGCGCAGGTGGTGGCCTACTTCGTGGCCAAGGGCAAGCGCGGCAATGCCTTCGGCATCATCGAGGGGCACTTGCAGGCGCAGCAGACGCTGCTGCCGCTGGTGTACCCGGTGACCACCGAGGCGCTGCCGGCGCCGTTGTCGTACGAACAGGTGATCAGCGACTTCTACGACGAAGCCAGCGTGCAGGTGGCCGAACACCTGGAGGCCGGTCGCGACGTGGCGGTGATCTGCGAGGGCGATCCGTTCTTCTACGGCTCGTACATGTACTTGCACGACCGCCTCGCCCAGCGCTACGAAGCCCAGGTGATCCCAGGCGTGTGCTCGATGCTCGGCGGCGCCTCGGTGCTGGGCGCGCCGTTGGTGTACCGCAACCAGACCCTGACCGTGCTCTCTGGCGTGCTGCCCCACGCCGAGCTCAAACGGCGCCTGGCCGACGCCGACGCGGCGGTGATCATGAAGCTGGGCCGCAACTTCCCCAAGGTGCGCGAGGTGCTCGCCGAGCTGGGCCTGGATGGCCGCGCCCTGTACGTGGAGCGCGCGACCATGGCCAACCAGAAGATCGTCGCGCTCGATGCGGTCGATCCGCAGTCCTCGCCGTATTTCTCGCTGATCGTGGTGCCGGGGGAAAAATGGCAGGGATGAACACGCAGGCGATGGCCATCGTCGTGCTCGGCCAGGGCAGCCTGGCCACCGCACGGCGCCTGCAGCAGCGTTATCCACAGGCACGCATTCATGGCCTGAGTGGGCGTGTGGAAGGCGTCGATCACCTGTATGCCTCGTTCGGCGACACCCTGCGCGCGCTGTACCGCGCGGGCGTGCCGATCATCGCCCTGTGCGCGGCCGGCATCGTCATTCGCAGCCTCGCCGCTGTGCTCGACGAAAAGGGCAGCGAGCCGCCAGTGCTCGCGGTGGCCGAGGACGGCAGCGCAGTGGTGCCGCTGCTCGGTGGCCTGAGCGGGGTCAATGGGCTGGCCCGCGAGCTTGGCGAGGCGCTGGGAGTGGCTGCGGCGATCACCACCAGCGGCGAACTGCGCTTCGGCACCTGCCTGCTCAACCCGCCGCCCGGTTACGCCCTGGCCGACCTGGAGCAGGGCAAGCGTTTCGTCTCCGACCTGCTGGCCGGCGAGCCGCTGCGCATCGAAGGCGCGGCGCCTTGGCTGGCCCAGGCCCCACTGACCCAGGCCGACGACGCACGCCTGACCTTGCACGTGGGCTGCACGGCGCGCCCGGCCAGCCGCGATGAACTGCTGATCCACCCGCGTTCGGTGCTGGTGGCGGTGGACGAGACACAGCCCGAACTGGCGCGGCGCGTGCGTGAGGCGCTGGCGGCGGCGAACATCGCCCAGGCGTCGCTGGCCTGCCTGCTGGCGAGCGAACCGGCGATGGCTGAACCCGCCGTGCACGCGGCGGCCCGCGAACTGGGCGTGATCCTGCGCTTCGCCCCGGCAGGTGTCAGCGTCAGCGAGAGGGCGCAGCAAGCGCTGGCCGGTGCGCAGGTGATCGAGCAGGACGGCCTGGCCATCGCCATAGCCGCCGCGCCGTTCGATGCGCAGCAGATTGGCCGGGGCCGTGGTCGTCTGGCGGTGATCGGCCTGGGCCCCGGCGCGGCCGAGCTGATGGTGCCGGCGGTCAAGGCCGAGCTGGCCCGCGCCGAGGATGTGCTGGGCTACGAGACCTATGTGCGCATGGCCGGTCCCTTCCGCGACGACCAGGTGCTGCACTGCACCGACAACCGCGAAGAGATGCAGCGCGCCCGGCATGCCTTCGCGCTGGCGGCGCAGGGGCGTTCGGTGGTGGTGGTGTCGTCGGGCGATCCGGGGGTGTTCGCCATGGCCGCCGCCGTGCTCGAAGCGCTGCATGAGTCCGACGACCCGGCCTGGCACCGGGTCGAGCTGCAGATCCTGCCCGGTGTCTCGGCCTCGCTGGCCACCGCTGCTCAGGCGGGCGCGCCGCTGGGGCACGACTTCTGCGTGCTGTCGCTGTCGGACAACCTCAAGCCCTGGTCGATCATCGAAACCCGTCTGGACCTGGCGGCCCAGGCCGATCTGGTGCTGGCGTTCTACAACCCCATCTCCAAGGCCCGCCCCTGGCAACTGGGCCAGGCCCTGGACGTCGTGCGCCGTCACCGCGACGGTCGCACGCCGGTGGTGCTGGGGCGTGACATCGGCCGCCCGGGACAGACGCTGAAGGTGGTGACGCTCGCCGAGCTGCTGCCGGAGATGGTCGACATGCGCACCATGGTGCTGGTCGGCTCGTCCACCACCTGCGTATTCCAGCATCCGGGCGGTGTGCAGTGGGTGTACACCCCGCGCTGGTACCCCCCGCACGGGTGACCGCAGAGGAACTCCTTCAGCGCGCCACGCCAGGCGGCGCCTGGCTAACGTGGTGGTCCCTGATGTGCAGGGACCACCCCAAGGAGTTTTCAAATGAGCGACGACAAAACCAGCGCCGATGCCGGCTTGCTGGTCGAAGGCAACCTGCTGGCCTGCGGTGCGGGCATGTCCGATCAGCACCGCCAGGATGTGAAGAACGCGTTCCACTTCGCCACCCTTGCCGCAGACAAGGTGCTGGATATCGAAAAGGATGGCAAGGCGTGGTACGACAAGTTCCTCGACGCCATGCGTGACGTCGGTTTCACCACCCCCAAGCGCAGCTTCGAGATGGAAACATCCACCGAGCTCAGCGTCACCCTCGGCGCGGTGGCCGTGCGCGTCATCGGCGCGGCTGGCAGTGCCCTGCTCGGCGGCACTGCGGTGGGCGCGCTGGCGAAGAAGGCGTTCGACAAGCTCACCACGGTGGAGAGCGACACCCGCATCGTCCACCACAAGAAGAAGAGCAAGGACCGCGGCGTGGTGGGCATGGCCGCCTGCGTGGAAACCGCCAAGGGCGATGTGGTCATGGTCATGAGCTGCGTGCAATCGACCGCGCCGAACATCGACGATGACGTGCTGGGTGTGCAGTTCAAGCTCGACAGATCGGATTACTACGCCGGTCAGGCCGTACTGACACTCAACAGCTTCGTCTACGAAAAGGTGCGCGCCACCATCGAGGAAAAGCTCGGCGTGCGCAGCGTCGAGAACGTCCTGCAGTACGACATCTGATCCAGGCGCGGCGTCCGTGGGCGCCGCGTTTCCGAGTCCGTCCAGACGAGAACTACCGCCATGACCTATCACGATCACAGCGTGCTGCTGGTCGGCCACAGCATCGTGCTGATGCCGCCGGACATCTTGCCGCAGTCACGCGCCGATGCCCTCGATTCACTGCAGTACTGTCAGTTGCTGGCCTGCAAGCAGGCTGGCGAGCGCTTCGACCATCCCGACGCCTGGGCGGCGGCTTATCGCCAGGCGTTCGCTGCGCTGAGCTGGATCCGCACCGTCAACCTGCACGAACAGCTCACCTTGGGCGCTGACGGCCTGAGCACTGACGATGCACCCCTGGCCACCTGGTTCAAGCAGCGCCAGATCGCGCTCGATGCACTGAGAGAAACGGTCGCCGACCGCGTCTGCGGCCATGCAGCGGGCCTCGATCATCTCCTGCGTTTTGCCGTGCGCCAGCAGGCCGAGCGCGCAGACGTGAGCGTCGAGTTCGCGCTGATCGGCAGTGGTCCGAGCCTGGACCTGTGCAGCGTAGCGTGGCGCAGCGAGCAGCCGGTGACCCGCGACACTTTCGCGGCGGCCTTGCGCCACCTGCCGTCCAGTGTCGAGGTGAGCCTGCGCGCGATGTCATTGAACCTGAACACCCAAGCCTTCGCGTCACGCCGCGCCGCCCTGCGTGGTCTGGTCGAGCAGAAGGAGCGCGATCAACCACGGCGCCTGGAACTGGGAGTGAGCAGCCATGAGTGAGCACAATGCTGCCGTGATCGGCGCCGGTGTGGTGTCGTTCCTTCCGGGCCTGTCGCTGGCGCAGAAGGACAAGGTGAAACTGGCGCTGGCGCTGGCCGAGCGTGCGACCCAGGGTGCGTTCGAAGAGGGCCTGGTACAGGACTGGTTCGCCTACTACCGCAACCAGTTGAAGTTCATGGGCTGGGACGCGGTGACCGCCGAGCAGATCAATTGGCCGGACGACTCGCGAACCGAGCAGGTGGACAAGGTGCTGAGCCTGATCGCCAAGACCGCCGGCGGCCATTTCGCCGATGCGGTACAACTGTCGCTGGCCAAGCTGCTGGGCAATCCCAAGCCACTGGCCAGCCTCGAGCACCACGCCCAGGCGCGCCAGCACTTCCAGCTACTGCCCTGCGCCCCGGCCGGCGAGCACCGCGTGGACATGGTGCTGTACCACGAGATCGACACCCGCGATGTCTGGAGCGCTGGCTTTCTCACCCGCCAGCGCACCCTGAAAAATGTCCGCGCCGAACTCGTGCGCTTCAACCTACTGGCCTTCGAGCACAGTCACCTGCCCAACGTGCAGCAACGTGTGGTCGAGGTTTCACTCAACCGCATCCTCGATTACGACCTCTAGTTGCTTGCAGCTTGCAGCTTGCAGCTTGCAGCTTGCAGCTTTCAGCCTTGCTGGCGCTGGCTGGCCCAGAACTGGATCAGCTCGCGCAACTGAGACAGCTCCACCGGTTTGGCCATGTGTCCATCCATGCCGACCTGCAAGGCGCGCTCCTTGTGCTCGCCGAGAATGTGCGCGGTCAGCGCCACCACCGGCGTGCGCGGGCGCTGGTTGGCCAGTTCCCATTGGCGAAGCTGCTCGGTGGCGGAGAACCCGTCCAGCACAGGCATCTCGCAGTCCATCAGCACCAGGTCGTAGCGTTGGGTCTTCATCGCCCTCAGCGCTTCTTCGCCGTTGCTGGCCGTGTCGGGCTCGAGATTGAGTTTGCCGAGCATGCCGCGAATCACTTTGGTGGAAATGCTGTTGTCCTCGGCCACCAGGATGCGGAAGTCGGTGGGCAACTCCAGCGGTGCCGGGGCGTTGCCCAGGGCGCTGGCCAGGGCCGTCTCGCGACCGCGCTGGGCCAGTTCCTCGGCGAGGGTGGTCTTGAGCGTGTAACCGGCCACCGGCTTGGCCAGGATGCGTTTGATCCCGGCGTTGCGGGCGATGACCTTGCTCGGCGCATTGCTGATCCCCGTGAGCATGATCACCAGAATGTCGTGATTCAGGCTCGGGTCTTCCTTGATCTTCGTCGCCAGTTGCATACCGGTCATGCCGGGCATGTTCTGGTCCAGCAGTACGGCGTCGAAGTAGTCGCGCAAGTGCGCCTTGGTGCGCAGCAGCGCCAGCGCTTCCTTGCCCGACGGTACTGCGCTGACGTTCATGCCCCAGGCGCTGCACTGCTGCACCAGCACCTTGCGGCAGGTGTCGTTGTCGTCCACCACCAGCACCCGAGCGTCGCGCAGCGAGCCGTCGAGGTCGGCGCTGGGCTGTTCGAGGCGCGCCGGATCCAGCGGCAGGGTGAGCCACAAGGTGTTGCCACGGCTGGTGCTGGTCTTGATGCCGAACTCGCCCTGCATCAGGCCGATCAGTTGCTTGGCGATCACCAGGCCCAGGTGGCCGCCGAGCTTGTTGCTGGAGAGGAAATGGTGGCTGTGCAACTCGGCCTGCAGCAGCGCCTCGCGCTCGGCGCTGGGCATCGGCTCGCCGCTGTCCTGCACGGCGATGCGCAGGCGCGTGGCGTCGCCGCGCTGATCGAGGGCCACCACCAGCAGGATTTCGCCTTGGTCGCCGTTCTTCAGGGCGCTTTCCAGCAGGCTGGACAGCGCCTGGCGCAGGCGTGTCGGGTCGCCGCTGATGACCCGCGGCACCTGCGGCTGGGTGAAGCTGATCAGCTCGATGTTCTGTTGCTCGGCCTTGGCCCGGAAGATGTTCAGGCAGTCTTCGATCAGGGCATTGAGGTCGAACTGCACATCGTCCAGCTCGATCTGCCGCGATTCGAGCTTGGAGATGTCGAGGATCTCGTTGATCAGGGTGAGCAGCTCGTTACCGGCGCTGTGAATGGTCTGCACGTAGTCGCGTTGCTTCACCGACAGTGGCGTGCCGAGCAGCAGTTCGGTCATGCCCAGCACGCCGTTCATCGGGGTGCGGATCTCGTGGCTGATCTTGGCCAGGAACTCGGCCTTGGCATTGATCTCGGCATTGCTGGCGGCCAGCGCGCGGCTGGCGCGCACGCGCTCGTCGTTGGTCCTGCGCAGGCGCTCGCTGACCGCCAGGTTCAGCAGCAGGCCGCTGACCACCGTCAATCCCAGCAGGATGCACAGCAGCCACGGTGTGGCGGTGCGGGTCAGGCCGAGCAGGGCGGGCAGCAGCACCAGGCCGCCCAGGCTGAACACCAGCATGCCCGAGGCGAACAGCCGCGCAGGCGTGTAGCCCTGATACCAGTAATAGGCGCTGATCAGGAGCATGCTCAGGCTGCCGAGGGCGAGCAGGACGTAGGTGGTGAGGTTCAGCGGCAGGGTGTCGACGAACAGCAGCAGCAGGCCGCAGAGCCCGCCGATGAGCATCTGCGCCTGTAGCAGGCGGTTCAGCCGGCGAGAAGCGCAGGGGGCGAAGAAGCGTTGGGTGAAGTGCAGGCCGACCAGCCCGGCCAACACCAGCATCAGGTAGGCCGCCGGGGTTTGCGCGCTGTGCCACAGGCGCCACCACGGGCCGCAGAGGTTGAGCAGGATCAGCGCGCTGAGCAGCATCAGCGCGTGGTACAGCGCCAGCACCAGGGTGGTGCCGGAGCGGGTGTAGAAGAAGCGGATCAGGTTGTGCAGGATCAGCATCGCCAAGGCGCCGAACAGCAGGCCGAACAGCAGCGGTTGGCGTTGGTCGCTGGCGGCCTGCGCCGCCGATTCCAGGCTGATCGCCGGTCGCAACTGGTGTTCGGACACCAGTCGCACATAGAGGTCCAGCGCTTGCGTGGCATTGGGCAACGCCAGCACATGGTCGCTGCCACGCAAGGTCGGGTTGCCATCGCTCGGCGCGCGACCATGGTGGAACTGGCGCAGCAGCTTGCCGTCGACCAGGGCATAGAGGTCCAGGCGCGAGAGGTCGGGGGCGAAGATGCGCAGCAGGCGTTCCTGGTCGGCAGGCTCCAGGCGGTAGTGCAGCCACAGGGCCTGGTCAGGCTCGGCAGCGTCCAACGCGTCCAGTTCAAGGGGGCTGAACTGGTTGCGGTAGCGTTCGGAGCGGATGTCGGACAGTTGCAGGCTAGCCTGCTCGTCGAGCAGCACCGACCAGCCCGAGCCTTGTTCGGCCGAAGCCGGCAGCAGGCAGAGCAGGGTCAGCAGGCTGACCAGCAGGGCAGTGGCAATCCGAAGCCGACGCACGTCGAGATCCTTTCTGGGCTGAGGGGCCGGGCGACAACTATGCGCGGCGGGGCGCGACGAAGGCAAGGCCCCGAAGGGCCCTGTCGACGAGCGCGGGGCAGGCGTCAGCGCGGGTATTCACCGCGCTCACGGGCGATGGCGCGATAGCCGATGTCGGTGCGGTAGAAGCTGGCGTCCCAGCTGATCTGTTCAGCCAGGCGGTAGGCCTGTTGCTGGGCCGCCTGGACGGTGTCGCCCAGGGCTGTGGCGCAGAGCACGCGACCGCCGGCGGTGACCACTTGGCCCTCCTTGAGCGCGGTACCGGCATGGAACACCTTGCCTTCCAGCGCGGCGGCCGCGTCCAGGCCGCTGATCGCCGCGCCCTTGGCGTAGTCGCCCGGGTAGCCACCGGCCGCCAGCACCACGCCCAGGCTCGGACGTGGATCCCACTGCGCCTCGACCTTGTCCAGGGCCTTGGCGAAGGCCGCTTCGATCAGCAGCACCAGGCTCGACTCCAGGCGCAGCATCACCGGTTGGGTTTCCGGGTCGCCGAAGCGGCAGTTGAATTCGATGACCTTGGGGTTGCCCGCCTTGTCGATCATCAGGCCGGCGTAGAGGAAGCCGGTGTAGACATTGCCTTCGGCGGCCATGCCGCGCACGGTCGGCCAGATCACCTGGTCCATCACGCGCTGGTGCACCTCGGCGGTGACCACCGGCGCGGGCGAGTAGGCGCCCATGCCGCCGGTGTTCGGGCCGCTGTCCTGGTCGCCGACACGCTTGTGGTCCTGGCTGGTGGCCATGGGCAGCACGTTGTGGCCGTCGACCATGACGATGAAGCTGGCTTCCTCGCCGTCGAGGAATTCTTCGATCACCACGCGCGAACCGGCATCACCGAAAGCGTTGCCGGCGAGCATGTCGCGCACGGCGTCTTCGGCTTCCTGCAGGGTCATGGCGACGATCACGCCCTTGCCCGCGGCCAGGCCGTCGGCCTTGATGACGATCGGTGCGCCTTTCTCGCGCAGGTAGGCCAGGGCCGGTTCGATCTCGGTGAAGTTCTGGTAGTCGGCGGTCGGGATCTTGTGGCGAGCCAGGAAGTCCTTGGTGAAGGCCTTGGAGCCCTCCAGTTGCGCCGCGCCCTGGGTCGGCCCGAAGCAGTCCAGGCCACGGCTGCGGAACAGGTCGACCACGCCGATGACCAGCGGCGCTTCCGGACCCACGATGGTCAGGTCGACGTTCTTCTCGGCGAAATCGGCCAACTGCTCCAGGGCACAGACGTCGATGGCGACGTTCTCGCACTTGGCTTCAGTGGCAGTGCCGGCGTTGCCGGGGGCGACGAAGATTTTCTCGACCCGTGGATCCTGCGCGACTTTCCAGGCCAGGGCGTGTTCACGACCGCCGCTGCCAATGATCAAAACTTTCATTACAGACTCCTTCGGAGAAGCTGCAAGCTGCAAGCTGCAAGAAAAGCGCTATGCGCTGATTCTGCCAACCCTGCAGCCAGGGGATGTGTGGTGCTGCCGCTGCAGGCAAGCGCTCAGGGCTCTTGCTTGCAGCGTGTAGCTTGAAACTTGCCGCTACCGTTTAGTGGCGGAAGTGGCGCATACCGGTAAACACCATCGCGATACCGGCCTCGTCGGCGGCGGCGATGACTTCGGCATCGCGCATCGAGCCGCCCGGTTGGATCACCGCGCTGATGCCGACCTTGGCGGCGTTGTCGATGCCATCGCGGAACGGGAAGAACGCGTCCGAGGCCATGACTGCACCTTGCACCTGCAGCCCAGCATGCTCGGCTTTGATGGCAGCGATGCGCGCGGAGTTGACGCGGCTCATCTGACCGGCGCCGACGCCGATGGTCTGACGGTTCTTGGCGTAGACGATGGCATTGGACTTGACGAACTTGGCCACTTTCCAGGCGAACACCAGGTCATGCAGTTCCTGTTCGGTTGGCGCGCGCTGGGTCACGACCTTCAGCGCCTCGGCACCGATCATGCCGATGTCGCGGCTCTGCACCAGCAGGCCACCGTTGACGCGCTTGAAGTCCCAGCCCATCGGGCGCTCGGCTGGCCACTGGCCGCACTCGAGCAGGCGCACGTTCTGCTTGGCTGCGACCACTTCGCGGGCGGCCTGGGAGATGCTCGGGGCGATGATCACCTCGACGAACTGACGCTCGACGATGGCCTTGGCGGTTTCGCCGTCCAGTTCGCGGTTGAAGGCGATGATGCCGCCGAACGCCGACTCGCTGTCGGTGGCATAGGCCAGTTCATAGGCCTGGCGGATGCCGCCTTGGTCTTCCGGCACCACGGCCACGCCGCACGGGTTGGCGTGCTTGACGATGACGCAGGCCGGCTTGACGAAGCTCTTCACGCATTCGAGCGCGGCGTCGGTGTCGGCCACGTTGTTGAACGACAGTTCCTTGCCTTGCAACTGGAGGGCGGTGGAGATGCTGGCCTCGCCCTTGTTCGCCTCGACATAGAACGCCGCGCTCTGGTGCGGGTTCTCGCCGTAGCGCATTTCCTGGGCCTTGACGAACTGAGTGTTGAAGGTGCGCGGGAATTCGCTGCGGCCTTCGGTGGACAGTTGCGCCTGGGACTGGTCGATGCTGCCCATGTAGTTGGCGATCATGCCGTCGTAGGCGGCGGTGTGCTCGAAGGCCTTGAGCATCAGGTCGAAGCGCTGGGCGTAGGTCAGGCCGCCGGCCTTGAGGCTTTCCAGGACTTGGGCGTAGTCGCTGGCGTTGACCACGATGGCCACGTCTTTATGGTTTTTCGCGGCCGAGCGGACCATGGTCGGGCCGCCGATGTCGATGTTTTCGATGGCGGTCGGCAGGTCGCAGCCCGGCTTGGCGATGGTCGCCTGGAACGGATACAGGTTCACCGCGACCAGGTCGATCGGCTTGATGCCGTGTTCGTCCATGATGGCGTCGTCGGTGCCGCGACGGCCGAGGATGCCGCCGTGGATCTTCGGGTGCAGGGTCTTGACCCGGCCGTCCATCATTTCGGCGAAGCCGGTGTAGTCAGCCACTTCCACCGCGTTCACGCCGTTGTCCTTGAGCAGCTTGTAGGTGCCGCCGGTGGACAGGATCTCGACACCGAGCTGTTGCAGCTCGCGGGCGAACTCGAGGATACCGGTCTTGTCGGAGACGCTGATCAGGGCGCGGCGGATCGGCAGGCGGGTAGTCTGGTCGGTCATTTCGGATTCCATAACGCGGTGGAGTCAGCAAAAAAGGCGCCTCTTTCGACGGAGCCGCCTTTTCTGATTGGGATTCTGGCTTACAACAGGTCGTACTGCTTGAGCTTCTTGCGCAGGGTGCCGCGGTTGAGCCCGAGCATCTCGCTGGCCTTGGTCTGGTTGCCCTTGACGTGGTTCATCACGCTTTCGAGCAAGGGTGCCTCGACTTCCGAAAGCACCAGGTTGTACACGTCCGTGACGGTGGCGCCTTCCAGGTGGGCGAAGTAGTTGTGCAGTGCCTTCTCGACGCTGTCGCGGAGCGTCTGCCCCTCTTCGCTCGGCGTGTTCAGGTGCTGCTTGAGGTTGGCGTTGTCGCTCACGGGCGTTGTTCCACTCACTAATGTCTCGGTCATCATCGTCATGCGGCCACCCCTTGTCCGTCCTCTGTCTCAAGGCTCTGTCGACGTTCGGCGAAGAACGCCTGAACGTTGGCGCATTGCGCTTGGGTATCTTCCAAGGCATTGAACCGGGCGCGAAACTCCCTGCCGCCCTTGCGTGTTGCCAGGTACCAGCCCACATGCTTGCGGGCGATACGAACGCCCATCACATCGCCGTAGAAGGCGTGCAATGCGGCCAAGTGCTCCAGCAGAATGCGTTCCACTTCGTCCAGCCCGGGGGCTGGAAGCTGCTCGCCGGTGCGCAGGTAATGCTCGACCTCGCGGAAGATCCACGGGCGTCCCTGCGCGGCGCGGCCGATCAGCAGGCCGTCGGCACCCGTGGCCGCCAGCACCGCCCGGGCCTTCTCCGGAGAGTTGATATCGCCGTTGGCGAACACCGGAATCGACACCGCCTGCTTGATCGCGGCGATGGTGTCGTACTCGGCGTCACCGGTGTACAGGTCGGCGCGGGTCCGGCCATGCACGGCCAGCGCCTGGATACCCGCCTGTTCGGCGATCTTCGCCACCGTCAGGCCATTCTTGTTCGAGCGGTCCCAGCCGGTGCGAATCTTCAGCGTGACCGGCACATCGACCGCCGCGACCACCGCCTCGAGGATCTCGGCAACCAGCGCTTCATCTCTCAATAAAGCAGAGCCTGCCGCTTTGTTGCAGACTTTTTTCGCCGGGCAGCCCATGTTGATGTCGATGATCTGCGCCCCGGATTCGACGTTGGCCCGCGCCGCCGCCGCGAGCATCTGCGCATCGCCGCCGGCGATCTGCACCGAGCGCGGCTCGGGATCGCCTTCGTGGATGCGGCGCAGGCGCGACTTGCGGCTGTTCCACAGGTTCATGTCGCTGCTGACCATCTCCGACACCACCATGCCCGCCCCCAGGCGTTTGCAGAGCGTGCGAAAAGGCTGGTCCGTGACCCCGGCCATGGGCGCGAGGATCAGGTTGTTGTGCAGTGTGTATGGGCCGATGCGTACCGCCGACATAGGTGTTCCCTGTTGTGGGGCCGGATCAATTGGAGTTCGAAAAAGGGATCGCATGATACCCGCTCTCGGTGACCGGATAAAGATGGATCTGGATAAAAAGTGAGCAGCCGCGCGCCTGCGCTGCAGGCACGAAGCGGCAAGCTATGAGCTGCAAGCTGCAAGCCAGCGCGGATCGGCTTCAGCTTGCAGCTTGCAGCTTGCGGCTTGCCGCTGCCTCAATCCGGGGAACGGAAGCTGAGGCTGTAGTTCACCGCCTTGGGGCCGGGGTCGAGGATGTCGAGGGCGATGTGGATGGGGGTCTGGCTGGGCATTTCGCCGCGCCCGGCCAGTTCGCCCGAGAGGTACTCGCTGGGCTTGAAGCGACGGCTGGCGATCAACTGGCCGTTGAGGTCGGCGAAGCGCAATTCCAGCAGCGGGAAGGGCTGGCTGAACGGGGCGCGGTTGTAGATGATCGCGTCGACGATCAAGGCGCCCTTGAAGTCCGGGTGGCTGCGCACCACCAGGTTGCTGCTCTTGATGCGGTTGATGTCGACGCGGGTCGGCACCTGGCAGCCGAGCGTCGGACACAGTTGCTGGAACAGCGGGCGATAGCGGTCGTGGCGGGCCATTTCGTCGAAATGGTAGTAGACGTACTGGAACCCCAGCAGGCCGGCGGCGATCAGCGCCAGCGCGCCCCAGAGCAGGCGCTTGCCCCAGTTCGGTGCGGGTTTCTGCCAACCCAGTTGCAGTGGATCGTCCATCACCTCCACCAGCGGCGCCTTGCGGGTCCGGCTCGGCGTGCTCGACAGCATCGGCTCCAGCCGTTCGTCGGCGCTGGTTTCGTCGGCGGGCTCGAGGTGATCGTCGTCGTCGCGGGCCGAGACCCGCACGGCGGCGACTTCGTCGTCCAGTGCCGACAGGCCGCTGCGCTCAAGCGCTGGCTCGCGCAGGGGCGGCGCCTCGTCGAAGGGTTCGTCGTGCTCGGCGTGCAGCCCGGTGGGGCGTTCGTCGTCGTCCAGGTCCAGGCGCGTGCCCAGCGAGGGTTCGGTGCGCGCGCTGTCTTCGGCGTCGAGGTCCGGCGCCGGGGTGTCGAGCAGAATCGGCGTCGGAGGGGGCTCGGGATGCGGTTCGAGGTGCTCGTCGTTGGCCGTGCCGAAGGCCTGCTCGCCGAGCTCATCGGCACGCGGATCGTCGCGCCGCGCCTGCAGCGAGTCGTCGCCGTGCGCGCGCTGACGCTGCGCGTCCGGGCCGCGCCGTTCCAGATGGGCGAGGGCCTGGTCCAGGTCCATGGCGTCGAGGTCGGCAGCCCAGTCGCCCTGAGTGGGCGGCGGCGCCACGGGGTCGGCGGCCACCGGAGCGGCTGCCAGGGGTGTCTGCGGCGGCTGTGCCGGGGCCTCGGTCAGCGGCTTCACGGCGCTGATCTGGCTTTGTTCGAGCAACTGCCGGGCGGCGTTGAACACCTGCAGGCACTGCCCGCACCGCACCACCCCACGGGCCACGCTCAACTGTTGATGGTTGATGCGAAAGCGGGTCTGGCAATGCGGGCACTGGGTGACGAAACTGTCGGTCATGCGGCGATCCGGGGGCTGTGCAGGAGTAGGGTCCAAGAGGTTCAGCGGCGACGGCCACTGATGCGCACCCAGCCGTCGCGTTCGGCGATCGGGTCCAGGTCGAAATCGTCAGCATAGGCCTTGGCCACCTCTTCGCCCTGTTCGGCGAGGATGCCCGACAACGCCAGCAAGCCACCGGGGCGCACCAGGCCGGACAACTGCGGCGCCAGCGACACCAGCGGCCCGGCGAGGATGTTGGCGACCAGCACGTCGGCTTGCAGGGCCGGCAACTGCTCAGGCAGGTAAAGCGCCAGGCGCTGTTCGGCGATGCCGTTGCGCCCGGCGTTGTCACGCGAGGCCTCCAGGGCCTGCACGTCGATGTCGGTGCCGACCGCCTCGCGGGCGCCGAGCAGCAGCGCGGCGATGGCCAGGATGCCCGAGCCGCAGCCGAAGTCCAGCACCTGAACGCCGTCCAGCGCCTGACCGTCGAGCCATTCCAGGCACAGGGCGGTGGTGGGGTGGGTGCCGGTGCCGAAGGCCAGGCCCGGATCGAGCAGCAGGTTCACCGCCTCGGGCTGCGGCGCCTGGTGCCAGCTCGGCACGATCCACAGGCGCTGACCGAAGCGCATGGGCTGGAAGTTGTCCATCCAGCTGCGTTCCCAGTCCTGGTCCTCGATCACCTCGGCCTGGTGCTCCGGCAGCGTGTCGCCGGTCAGCAGGCGCAGGTGGGCGAACACCTGCTCAGGCTCGGCGTCGGCTTCGAACAGCGCCAGCAGATGAGTGTGCGACCACAGTGGCGTGGTGTTGAGGTCGGGCTCGAAGATCGGCTGATCTTCGGCGTCCATGAACGTGACCGAGACGGCGCCGACTTCCAGCAGCGCGTCTTCGTAGGTTTCGGCTTGTTCCGGGCTGATGGCCAGGCGTACTTGCAGCCAGGGCATGGCGGGCACCTTTGGTAAATCTGCAGGGGCAGCGACGGGGCTGCGCGAAAGCGTGCAAGTTTACGCGAGTGCGCGGGGTTTGTAGAGCCGAAGGCCTGGCCTCGATCGCAGCGTTCGGCGCGACCCAGGCCAGGCGGGCGCCCCGTTCAGGGTTGGCGCAGGAACGCCAGTACGGCAGCGTTTACCGCGTCGGCAGCCTCCATCTGCACCATGTGGCCGACACCCGGTAGCACCTGCACTTGGGCGCTCAGCCCGTCGGCATGGGACGCCGGGATGATCGCGTCTTCGGCGCCCCAGACCAGCAGCGTCGGGTGCTCGGCGGTCACGCTGCGCAGGTCGTGCCGTTGCCGGTCGCCCTCGGCCAGCGCCGCCGCCAGTTGGCGCAAGGCGGCGTCCACGCCCTCCAGGCGCTTGAACTTGAGCATGTCCTCGAGCATTTGCCGAGTCACCTGCGTGGCGTCGGCGAACAGCTGGCTCATCGGTCCTTTCAGGGCATTGCGGCTGCCGGCCTCGATGAAGTCGTGCAGGTACTGGCCGTTGAGGGTTTCGCCCAGTGCGGCGCTGGCGACCAGGGTCAGGCTGGCCACTCGCTGCGGCGCCAGGCGCGCCGCATTCAGGCATACCGCGCCGCCCATGGAGTGGCCGGCCAGGTGGGCACGGGCAATGCCCAGGTGATCGAGCAGGGCCAGCAGCGCCGCGCTCAGTTCGTCCAGGTCACCACGCTGCAGGGCCTTGGCCGATTCGCCGTGGCCGGGCAGGTCGAGGGCGATCACCCGACGTTCGGCGGCCAGGGCTGGGTGGTTGAACAGCCAGTTGTTCAAGTCGCCGGCAAAGCCGTGCACCAGCACCAGCGGTGTGTCGCCTTCGCCCAGCTCGAACCAGCGCAGCAGGCGCCCACCGACCTCGGCCTTCTGCGGTAGCGGCCCCTGGGTCTGGTCGCTACCGCAGAAGGCGACGAACTCGGCCTGGAAGCGCTGCACCACGGCGTCGATCTCGGCCTCGTCGGCTTCGCCCTCGACCACCACCGCCAGCAGCGCACCCACCGGCAGGGTTTCGTCGGGCTGGGCGACGCAGCGACGCAGCACACCGGTGAACGGCGACTCGACGCTGCCGTTGATCTTGTCGGTCTCGACGTCCAGCACTTCTTCGCCGGCGGTGAGCGTGTCGCCTTCCTGTTTGAGCCAGGTATCGACCCGGCCTTCGCTCATCGACAGGCCCCACTTGGGCATGGTCAGGGTATGGATCTGGCTCATGCGGCATTCCTCGCAGCGTCGATCACTTTATGCACGGCCGCTTCGATCTTCGCCGCGTCCGGCAGGTAAAGGTCTTCCAGCGCGTCGGAGAACGGCACCGGCGTGTGCGGCGCGGTGACCATCTCGATCGGGCCCTTGAGCGCGCAGAAGGCTTTCTGCGCCACCAGTGCGCTGATGTCGGTGGCCATCGAGCAGCGCGGGTTGGCTTCGTCGATCACCACCAGTCGGCCGGTCTTCTCCACGCTCTCCAGAATGCTGTCCTCATCCAGCGGGCTGGTGGTGCGCAGGTCCAGCACTTCGCAGTCGATACCCTGGCGGGCCAGGTTGGCGGCGGCTTCCAGCGCGACGTGGACCATGCGCCCGTAGGTCACCAGGGTCACGTCGTCGCCGTCGCGCAGGTAGCTGGCCTCGCCGAACGGCACCGTGTACACCTCTTCCGGCACCTCGCCCTGCAG
Source organism: Pseudomonas boreofloridensis (assembly GCF_030580795.1). Taxonomy (NCBI): domain Bacteria; kingdom Pseudomonadati; phylum Pseudomonadota; class Gammaproteobacteria; order Pseudomonadales; family Pseudomonadaceae; genus Pseudomonas; species Pseudomonas boreofloridensis. The sequence goes on from NZ_JAUQOQ010000025.1 coordinate 42,593, forward strand.
GCCATACAGCAGCTTGTGCTCGCAGAAGATCACCGGGTCGTTGTCGCGGATCGCCTGGATCAGCAGGCCCTTGGCGTCGTAGGGCGTGGCCGGGCACACCACTTTCAGGCCGGGGATGTGCGTCCACAGCGAGGTGAGCATCTGCGAGTGCTGGGCGGCGGCGCGCAGGCCCGCGCCGTACATGGTGCGCATCACTAGCGGGGTCACGGCCTTGCCGCCGAACATGTAGCGAAACTTGGCGGCCTGGTTGAGGATCTGGTCCAGGCAGCAGCCGGCGAAGTCGACGAACATCAGTTCGCAGACCGGGCGCAGCCCTTGGGTCGCGGCGCCGACCGCCGCGCCGACGTAGCCGATTTCCGAGAGCGGCGCATCCAGCACGCGGCCGGGAAACTGGTGGTACAGGCCCTTGGTCACGCCGAGCACGCCACCCCAAGCGTCGTCCTCGCCGGGCGCACCGGCGCCGCCGGCCACGTCCTCGCCAATGATGAACACCGTGCTGTCGCGGCGCATTTCCTGAGCCAGGGCCTCATTGATGGCCTGCTGGTAGCTGATCTTTCTTGCCATGGTGATTCTCCTTGTCGTTCTTCGGGTCGGCTCAGGGATAGGCGACGTAGACGTCGGTGAGCAGGTCGGCCGGTTGTGGCTTGGGGTCGGCCTTGGCGCGGAGCACGGCCTCTTCGATCAGGTCGGCGACGCGGGCGTCGATGGCGTCGAGCTGGGCGGCGTCGAGCAGGCCGGCGCGGGTGGTCTTGTCGCGGAACTGCAGCAGGCAGTCGCGCTGTTCGCGCAGGGTCTTCACCTCGTCCGGGGCGCGGTAGGTCTGGGCGTCGCCCTCGAAGTGACCGTAGTAGCGGCTGAGCTTGACCTCGATCAGCGACGGCCCTTGCCCGGCGCGGGCGCGCGCGATGGCGGCAGCGGCGGCTTCGTAGACGGCGAAGAAGTCGAAACCGTCGATGGTCACTCCGGGCATGCCGAACCCGGCGGCGCGGTCGGCGATGTGGTCGCAGGCCACCGACCAGGTGGACGCAGTGGCTTCGGCGTAGCCGTTGTTCTCGGCGACGAAGATGCACGGCAGGTTCATGATCGAGGCCAGGTTCATCGCCTCGAACACCGCACCTTCGTTGGAGGCGCCGTCGCCGAAGAAGGCCACCGCCACGTCGTCGCGGCCCTTGAGCTTGGCCGCCAGCGCCGCACCGGCCACCAAGGGTGCGCCAGCCCCGACGATGCCGTTGGCACCGAGCATGCCCTTGCCCAGGTCGGCGATGTGCATCGAGCCGCCCTTGCCGCCGCACACGCCGGTGCGCTTGCCGTAGATCTCGGCCATCATGCCGTGCACATCGACGCCCTTGGCGATGCAATGGCCGTGGCCGCGGTGGGTGGACGCGATGCAGTCGCTGTCGCGCAGGTGCGCCATGACCCCGGCTGCCGACGCTTCCTCGCCGGCATACAGGTGGACGAAACCGGGGATTTCGCCAGTGGCGAACTCCACGTGCAGGCGTTCCTCGAAGGCGCGGATGGTGCGCATCACTTCATAGGCATGCAGCAATTGCGCTGAACTGAGCTCAGTGGACATGTTGTTGTTCTCCAGGGGTTGTCTCAACACGGGGTTGCAGGGTGCAGTCGGTGGCCGTGGGCCACGGCCAGCAGGCGATGACGGGCGGCGTGGGCGAGCACGGCCTCGACCTCGACGGTCAACGGGCCGTGCAGGTCGAGGGTGATGGTCGGGGTGTCGTGGGCGGCGAATTCGATCTCGCGCTCGCCGTCGAGCGCCAGGGTGCCGGCACGCAGGTGCGGACGCTGCGGGGTGTCCGGGCTCAGCGTGCCGCTGGCGCTGATGCCGCAGCCTTGCAGCAGGCCAGGGGCCAGCGGCACGATCAGCGCCTGTTCGGCACCGGGGCTCAGGCGCACCCAACTGCCCAGCGGCGCCTCGCGGCTCACCGGCTGCCACAACCCGCACAGGGCCGACAAACCGATGGCGTGGGGCTCGGCGAAGCAGGCGAAGATTTCGTCGAGATCCTCGCGCCGGCTGAGGGCGCGGGCGCCGACGAAACGCTGGGGCGAGACCGCGACTTCGACCAGCGCCCATTCGCACAGGCCCTGCTCGGGCACCTTCACCAGCAGTCGCTTGTTGCGCCGCAGCGCCAGGCGGGCGGGCACCCGACCCGCAGCCACCAGCCCGGCAGCGAGTCCGGCGCTGGTGGCTTCGCGCAATTGTGGAAAGGCGTTGTTGGTGCCGGTGGACAAGGTCAGCAACGGGATGTCGCCCACGTGCGCCGCCACCGCCTTGTGGGTACCGTCGCCGCCCAGCACGGCGATCAGATCCACGCCGCGCTCGCGCATGCGGCGGGCCGCCAGGTGGGTGTCAGCGACGGTCTGGGTCAGGGGCAGGTCGAGGATTTCCACGGCCGGCCAGTGCTGCAGACTCGCCCCCGGCCCTTGGCTGGCCTTGAGTACGGCAGCGGCGATCCCGGTCATGTCGCTGGGCAGCAGCACCTTGGCCACGCCCGTGGCGCCGAAGGCCGCGAGCAGGCGCTGGATGGCCGAGGCCTTGTCGGTGCTCGAGTGCAGCCCGGCGCTGCTGGTCAGGCGCCGCAAGTCGCGACCGGAGGCCGGGTTGGCGATGATTCCGAGGGTGGGGCCGGGCTGCGTCATGGCGCACCTCATCTTGTTGTTATGCCTTGCCCGGAGCAGGAGCAAGCGCGGTGCCAGCTCTGAGGCTTTGCGCGCAAACGGCCGTGGCAGAGCGCTCTGGGCAGGATTTCACGGGGCGCAAGCGGGGCTTCGCTGAGACGCGGCGTGTCGCTTGGCTCGCGCGCAGCGGGGGTTACTGAGACGCGGCGTCTCACGCCTGCCGATAATCAGACGAGGCTTGTCGATGCCTGCCGGCAAGCGCTTAATGGCCGCACAACGACAAGAACCACAGGAACCGGAGGCCTCATGCTTGCCGCGCATTCCCGAGCCCACGTCGATTGCGTCAGTCGCGTGGTGAAAAACGCCGAGCGCTTGCCCCAGGCGCCCGTGCCGCCGCTGATCCTCGACTCCTGGCGACGCTCCATGGAGGTGTACCGTCTGGACCCGGCCTCCCAGCAGGGCCCGCGCATCCTTTCACAACGCCTGCTCAACGAATGCCGCGAACGCGCCGAGCTGTTCCTGCGCATCGCCGGCGATGCCGTGGCGCGCCTGCATGAACAGGTGCGCGGCGCCGACTACTGCGTGCTGCTCACCGATGCCCAGGGGCAGACCATCGATTACCGGGTCGAGACGAACATCCGCAGCGACTGCCGCAAGGCCGGGCTGGACCTGGGCGCCTGCTGGTCCGAAGGCGAGGAGGGCACCTGTGGGGTCGCGGCGGTGCTGACCATCAAGGCGCCGGTGACAGTGCACAAGCGCGATCACTTTCGCGCCGCGTTCATCGGCCTGACCTGTACGGCGGCGCCGGTGTTCGACCCGCTGGGCGACCTGCTGGGGGTGATCGACGTTTCCGCGCTGCGCTCGCCCGATGAACGGCGCAGTCAGCACCTGATCCGCCAACTGGTCGAACGCACGGCGCGGGAGATCGAGAACGCCTTCTTCATGCACCACGCCCAGGGGCACTGGGTGATGCGCGCGCACGGTACGCCGGGCTACGTGGAGAGCCAGCCTGATTATCTGTTGGCCTGGGATGCCGAGGGCCGCCTGCAAGCACTCAACAGCCTGGCCCGGCAGCGCCTGGTGCAGCGGCTGGGGCGGCTGCCGGCGCACATTGGCGAGCTGTTCGACCAGGCGCAGTTGCGCCAGGTCTGCAACGCCTCGGCCCAGCGCCTGCCGGGGCTGGGTGGTCTGTATGGGCGGGTCAGCGCGCCGCGCCAGCGTACCCCTGCGTCGCCGCTGCACAGCGCGCAGGATTCGCGTATCGCACAGCATCTGCGCCTGGCTACACGGGTCAAGGACTGCAACCTGGCGGTGCTGGTCGAGGGCGAGACGGGGGCGGGCAAGGAGGTGTTCGCCCGCCAGGTGCACCACCAGAGCCAGCGCAGCGCCGGTCCCTTCATCACGTTGAACTGTGCGGCCATTCCGGAAAGCCTCATCGAAAGCGAGCTGTTCGGCTATGTGGCCGGGGCTTTTACCGGGGCGTCGAGCAAGGGCATGCAGGGGCTGTTGCAGCAGGCGCACGGCGGCACCCTGTTCCTCGACGAGATCGGCGACATGCCGCTGAACCTGCAGACGCGTCTGCTGCGGGTGCTGGCCGAAGGTGAGGTGGCGCCGCTGGGCGCGGCGCGACGTGAGCGCGTCGACATTCAGGTGATCGCCGCCACGCACCGCGATCTGGCCGCGAGGGTGGCGCAGGGGCTGTTTCGCGAAGACCTGTATTACCGCCTGGCCAATGCCCGCTTCGCGCTGCCGCCGCTGCGCACGCGCGAGGATAGGCTCGGTCTGATCCAGCGCTTGCTCGCCGAAGAGGCCGTGGCCTGCGGGGTGGACGTGGTGCTGAGCGATGCGGCGTTGCAGGCGCTGCTGGAATACCGCTGGCCTGGCAACCTGCGCCAGTTGCGCCAGGTGCTGCGCTATGCGTGCGCGGTGAGTGAAGTCGGGCAGGTGCAATGCAGGGATCTACCGCACGAGGTACGCGGCAAGGTGCTGGAGACGGGCGACGGCGTGGTGTCCTGCCCGGCACGACAGGCGTTGCTCGACGCGTTGATTCGCCATCGCTGGAAACCGGCTGACGCCGCGCGTGCACTGGGTATTTCGCGGGCGACTTTGTATCGGCGGGTGCACGAGCATCGGATCGAGATGCCACGCATGAAAGGCTGAGCGCCCCGCCGCCGACCGAGCGCCCATGAAAAACCCCGGAACGCGTCCGTAATGCTGTTCACTTAAAGAATGCTGGGTCCGCTTCGCGGCCCTTTCGCGGCACAAGGCCGCTCCCACAAAGTCCGCGCAAACCCTGAAACATGGGGCTGTACGGACCCTGTGGGAGCGGCCTTG
>NZ_JAUQOQ010000026.1:0-44559 GCF_030580795.1 Pseudomonas boreofloridensis
GAACCGGCGATGCCCAATGCCGAGGTCGCGCACTGGGCTTGGCAGACATATCTGGCTACAGAGCCGACAGACCTTTCCCAGCTCCAGCGGTCTATTCTCAACACCACTCAGCCTTTACTGGATGAACTGCTGAAAAGCCTGCTGGACGCCGAGCATGGCTGGCTTTGCCTGGCTAACGGCGAGGCCCCGGATGAGCGCTGGCAATAACCCAACCCACGCCGGGATTGTTACCTCAAACGCAACGGCGCTTTTCCAAGAATTAACCATTGCGTACAAAGTTTTCTTGTAAGATAGCGCAATCTCAGCCAATGGAACCTCCTGCTCCAGGCGGCGCCCAAGTAGATAGCTGACACCACCCCAACCCTGAACCGGCGATGCCCAATGCCGAGGTCGCGCACTGGGCTTGGCAGACATATCTGGCTACAGAGCCGACAGACCTTTCCCAGCTCCAGCGGTCTATTCTCAACACCACTCAGCCTTTACTGGATGAACTGCTGAAAAGCCTGCTGGACGCCGAGCATGGCTGGCTTTGCCTGGCTAACGGCGAGGCCCCGGATGAGCGCTGGCAATAACCCAACCCACGCCGGGATTGTTACCTCAAACGCAACGGCGCTTTTCCAAGAATTAACCATTGCGTACAAAGTTTTCTTGTAAGATAGCGCAATCTCAGCCAATGGAACCTCCTGCTCCAGGCGGCGCCCAAGTAGATAGCTGACACCACCCCAACCCTATCCGGAAGGAGCACCACCATGACCACCTGGACCAAACCTGCCTACACCGACCTGCGCATCGGCTTCGAAGTCACCATGTACTTCGCCAACCGTTAAGCAGCGCTGCAGTGCAACGCCTCGGCCCGCCGGGGCGTTTTCGTTTCATGGACAGGGTCGTCCGGCAAGAGAGTAGCCATGTATATCCAGATTCTCGGTTCCGCCGCCGGCGGCGGCTTCCCCCAGTGGAATTGCAACTGCGTCAACTGCAAGGGTTTTCGTGACGGCAGCCTGCGCGCCACCGCCCGCACCCAGTCGTCCATCGCCCTGTCCGACGACGGCGAACACTGGATCCTGTGCAACGCCTCGCCGGACATCCGCGCCCAGCTCCAGGCCTTCGCGCCCATGCAACCGGCGCGCGCCCTGCGCGACACCGGCATCGACGCCATCGTGCTGCTCGACAGCCAGATCGACCACACCACCGGGTTGCTCAGCCTGCGCGAGGGCTGCCCGCACCAGGTCTGGTGCACCGACATGGTCCACCAGGACCTGAGCACCGGCTTCCCGCTGTTCACCATGCTCAGCCACTGGAACGGCGGGTTGCAGTGGAACCGCATCGAACTGCAGGGCAGCTTCGTCATTCCGGCCTGCCCGAACCTCAGGTTCACTCCCTTCCCGCTGCGTAGCGCCGCACCGCCCTACTCGCCGCACCGCTTCGACCCGCACCCGGGCGACAACCTCGGCCTGCTGGTCGAGGACACCCGCACCGGCGGCAAGCTGTTCTATGCCCCAGGGCTGGGCCAGGTCGATGCCGCGCTGCTGGAGATGATGCACGGCGCCGACTGCCTGCTGGTGGACGGCACCCTGTGGGAAGACGATGAAATGCAACGTCGCGGCGTCGGCACCCGTACCGGCCGCGAGATGGGTCACCTGGCGCAGAACGGCCCTGGCGGCATGCTCGAAGTGCTCGACGGCTTCGCGCGCCAGCGCAAGGTGCTTATCCACATCAACAACACCAACCCGATCCTCGACGAGGCGTCGCCCGAGCGCGCCGAAGTCCTGCGCCGTGGCGTGGAAGTGGCCTACGATGGCATGAGCATCGAGTTGTAAGGAGCCCCGATGAGCGACGCACTGCCGATGTCCCCTGCCGAGTTCGAGCAGGCCCTGCGCGCCAAGGGCGCCTACTACCATATTCATCACCCGTATCACGTGGCCATGTACGAAGGCCGCGCCACCCGCGAGCAGATTCAGGGCTGGGTGGCCAACCGCTTCTATTACCAGGTGAACATCCCGATGAAGGATGCTGCGATCCTGGCCAACTGCCCGGACCGTGAAGTCCGCCGCGAGTGGATTCAACGCCTGCTCGACCACGACGGCGCACCCGGCGAGGACGGTGGCATCGAAGCCTGGCTGCGCCTCGGCCAGGCAGTGGGCCTCGACCCGGAGCAACTGCGGTCCCAGGAACTGGTACTGCCCGGCGTGCGCTTCGCCGTCGATGCCTACGTCAACTTCGCCCGCCGCGCCAGTTGGCAGGAAGCGGCCAGCAGTTCGCTGACCGAACTGTTCGCGCCGCAGATTCACCAGTCGCGCCTGGACAGTTGGCCGCAGCACTACCCGTGGATCGATCCGGCTGGCTACGAGTACTTCCGCACGCGCCTGGGCCAGGCCCGCCGTGATGTGGAGCACGGTCTGTCGATCACCCTGCAGCACTACACCAGCGCCGAGGGCCAGGCGCGCATGCTGGAAATTCTGCAATTCAAGCTGGATATTCTCTGGAGCATGCTCGATGCCATGAGCATGGCCTACGAACTGAACCGCCCGCCGTATCACAGCGTCACAAGCGAACGTGTCTGGCACAAGGGGATCGCACCATGAGTCTCGACCGCAACAAGGTGCCGAACTGGCGCCCGGGCTACCGTTTCCAGTACGAGCCCGCCCAGCAAGGCCATGTGCTGCTGTACCCCGAGGGCATGATCAAGCTCAACGACAGCGCCGGACTCATCGGCGGGTTGATCGATGGCCAGCGCTCTGTCGCCGCGATCATCGCCGAGCTGGAACAGCAGTTCCCCGGCATTCCCCAAGTGGCCGAGGACATCGAGCAGTTCATGGAGGTGGCCCGTGCCGAACACTGGATCGTCCTCGCCTGAAGTGCCGGTGGGCCTGCCGCTCTGGCTACTGGCGGAACTGACCTACCGCTGCCCGCTGCAATGCCCCTATTGCTCGAACCCGCTCGACTTCGCCGAACAAGGCAAGGAACTGAGTACCGAGCAGTGGTTCAAGGTGATGGCCGAAGCCCGCGAAATGGGCGCGGCGCAGATCGGTTTCTCCGGCGGTGAGCCGCTGGTGCGCCAGGACCTTGCCGAGCTGATCGGCGAAGCTCGGCGCCTGGGCTACTACACCAACCTGATCACCTCCGGCATCGGTTTGACCGAACAGAAGATCGCCGCCTTCCGCCAGGCTGGGCTGGACCACATCCAGATCAGCTTCCAGGCCAGCGACGAGCAGGTGAACAACCTGCTGGCCGGCTCGAAAAAAGCGTTTGCGCAGAAGCTGGAGATGGCGCGGGCAGTGAAGGCCCATGGGTATCCGATGGTGCTCAACTTCGTCACGCACCGGCACAACATCGACCGCATCGACCGCATCATCGAGCTGTGCCTGGCCCTGGAGGCCGACTTCGTCGAGCTCGCCACCTGCCAGTTCTACGGCTGGGCGCACCTCAATCGCCTCGGCCTGCTGCCGACCCGCGAACAGCTCGAACGCGCCGAACGGATCACCAACGAGTACCGTGACCGGCTCAAGACCGAAGGTCATCCGTGCAAGCTGATCTTCGTCACCCCGGATTACTACGAAGAGCGCCCCAAGGCCTGCATGAACGGCTGGGGCAGCCTGTTTCTCACCGTCACCCCGGATGGCACCGCGCTGCCCTGCCACGGCGCGCGGCAATTGCCGGTGCAGTTTCCCAACGTGCGCGAGCATGACCTGCGCCACATCTGGTACGACTCCTTCGGTTTCAACCGCTTCCGCGGCTACGACTGGATGCCCGAGCCTTGCCGTTCGTGCGACGAAAAGGAAAAGGACTTCGGCGGCTGTCGCTGCCAGGCCTTCATGCTCACGGGTGATGCCAGCAAGGCCGATCCGGTGTGCGCCAAGTCGCCGGACCACGGCATCATTCTCAAGGCGCGCGAAGAGGCGCAGACCGCGCAAATGGAGATCGAGCAGATGACCTTCCGCAACGAGCGCAACTCCCGGGTCATCGCCCGTGGCTGAGTTCAGCGCCGCCCAGGCCGTGGCCGCTGGCACCGACTTCGCCGAGCTGAAGGTGAGCGCGCAGGGGGTGTTCTGGAACGAGTTTCGGCCGGCGGATGGCGCCTGCCGGATCTGGCGCTGGCACCAGGACCAGGCCCAGTGCCTCACGCCGGACGGGTTCAGCGTGCGCAGCCGGGTGTACGAATATGGCGGCGGCAGTTTCTGCCTGGCGCATGACGCCGTGTTTTTCGTCAATGAACAGGACCAGCAAGTCTACCGACAGGCGCTCGACGGCGCGGCGCCGCAGGCACTCACCTCCATGGCGGACTGCCGCTACGGCGACCTGCTGTGGCACGACGGTCAACTCCTGGCAGTTGAGGAACGGCATGCCGAGCGCGTCGAGCATCGGCTGGTGGCGTTGACGGTCGAGGGCCGCGAGGTGCTGGCCGAAGGGGCAGATTTCTACGCCTCACCGACGCTGAGCGCCGACGGTAAACGCCTGGCCTGGATCGAATGGGACCGCCCCGCGCAGCCTTGGACCGTGACGCGACTGATGTGCCGCGAACGGCTAGAAGCCGGACATTGGGGCACGCCACGCTGTGTCGCTGGCCTGGACGAATCCTTGCAGCAGCCGCGCTTCGACGCCGAAGGTCGCTTGTACTGTCTGTCGGACCGCGATGGCTTCTGGCAGCCCTGGGGCGAAGTCGACGGCCGCTGGCAAGCCCTGCCAGCGCTCGCCGCCGACCACGCCGCAGCGCCCTGGCAACTCGGTGCCTCGACTTGGCTGGTGCTCGGCGCGCAACAGTACGTGGCCACCTGGTTCGAGAACGGTTTCGGCGTGCTGAGCCTGCGCGAGGGCAACGATGTCCGTACCTTCGCCCAGCACTACACCCGTTTTCGCAGCCTGGCGCTGGATGCGCAGCACCTCTACGCGATTGCCGCCTCACCCACGCGGCCTCCGGCGGTGCTCGCCATCGCCCGCGACGGTTCCGACTGCCAGGTACTGGCCGGCGGCAGCCAGATACTGCCCGATGCGCACATCAGCCAGCCGCAACCGATCAGCTATCCCAGTGGGGACGACCAGGCCCACGGTTTCTTCTACCCCGCCCAAGGCGGCGACCCCCTGCCGCCGCTGGTGGTCTTCATCCATGGCGGCCCAACCTCCGCCTGCTACCCGGTTCTCGACCCCCGTATCCAGTACTGGACCCAGCGTGGCTTCGCCGTCGCCGACCTCAACTATCGCGGCAGCAGCGGCTATGGCCGCGCCTATCGCCAGGCCCTGCACCTGCGCTGGGGCGAAAGCGACGTGCAGGATGCCTGCGCCGTGGTCGACTACCTCGCTGGCCGTGGATTGATCGATCCGCACAAGGCCTTCATCCGCGGCGGCAGCGCCGGTGGCTACACCACCCTGTGCGCATTGGCCTTCGCCGACGTGTTCCGCGCAGGCGCGAGCCTCTATGGGGTCAGCGATCCCATCGCCCTGGGCAAGGCCACGCACAAGTTCGAAGGGGATTATCTGGACTGGCTGATCGGTGACCCACAGGCCGACGCTGACCGTTACCGCGCACGCACGCCGCTGCTGCATGCAAGGCGAATCAAGACGCCGGTGATTTTCTTCCAAGGTGAACTGGATGCGGTGGTGGTGCCGGAACAGACCCGCAGCATGCTTGAGGCCTTGCAGGCCAACGGCGTGGAAGCGGTGGGGCATTTCTACCCTGGGGAGCGTCATGGCTTTCGCCAGGCAGGCAACTTGGCCCATGCGCTGGAGCAGGAATGGGCGTTCTATCGCCGGGTGCTGCAACGCTGAAAACACGCCGGGGCCGCGAGACGGCCCCGGCTTCGTTCAGCGCTTGGCGATGATGTACACCGCATGCACGATGCCCGGGATGTAACCGAGCAAGGTCAGCAGGATGTTCAGCCAGAACGCACCGGCGAAACCGACTTGAAGAAAAACACCCAGTGGCGGCAGAAGAATAGCGATGATGATGCGAATGAAGTCCATGGGAATCTCTCCTGAATAGTCTTCAACACAGACTAGCCCGGCGCCCCGGAGGTTCAACCGCTGAAAGCGAAGCGGGTTGAATACCTGAAATAAAAAAAGACCGCCTACCGATCAACGGCAGGCGGTCTTTTCGTTTCAGGCCGATTCGGCTATCAGCACGACAGGCCGAAGTCTTCCTCTTTCATCGCCATCAGGTTGTCGGCACCGGACAGGATCGCCGCCATGTGGGCACGGGTGCGCGGCAGGATGCGCTGGAAGTAGAAGCGCGCGGTCTGCAGCTTGGCGGTGTAGAAGGCCGCTTCGCCGGTGCCGGCGGCGAGCTTCTCGGCGGCCACACGGGCAATGTCGGCCCAGAAGTAGGCCAGGCAGGCGTAACCGGAGTACATCAGGTAATCCACCGACGCCGCCCCCACTTCCTCGCGGTCCTTCATGGCCGCCATGCCGATCTTCATGGTCAGCTCGCCCCATTCCTTGTTCAGCGCCGCCAGCGGCTCGACGAACTCTTTGGTGGCGTCGTTGCCTTCCTGGCCCTGGCAGAACTTGTGCACGATCTTGGTGAAGCCCTTGAGCGCCTCGCCCTGGGTCATCAGCACCTTGCGCCCGAGCAGGTCGAGGGCCTGGATGCCGGTGGTGCCTTCGTACAGCATGGAGATGCGGCTGTCGCGCACGTTCTGCTCCATGCCCCATTCGGCGATGAAGCCGTGGCCGCCGTAGATCTGCACGCCGTGGTTGGCGGCCTCGAAGCCGACTTCGGTCATGAACGCTTTGGCGATCGGGGTCAGGAAAGCCAGCAGGGCGTCGGCCTTCTTGCGCGCCTCTTCGTCCTGGCTGTACTTGACGATGTCCACCTGCTGGGCGGTGAAGTACACCATCGCCCGGTTACCCTCGGCGAAGGCCTTCATGGTCAGCAGCATGCGCCGCACGTCGGGGTGCACGATGATCGGGTCTGCGGCTTTTTCCGGGGCCTTGGGGCCGGTCAGCGAACGCATCTGCAGACGCTCGCGGGCGTACTTCAGGCCACCCTGGAAGGCCACTTCGGCGTGGGCCAGGCCTTGCAGCGCGGTGCCCAGGCGTGCGGTGTTCATGAAGGTGAACATGCAGTTCAGGCCCTTGTTGGCAGGGCCGATCAGATAGCCGGTGGCCGCGTCGAAGTTCATCACGCAGGTGGCGTTGCCGTGGATGCCCATCTTGTGTTCCAGCGAGCCACAGCTCACCCCGTTGCGCTCGCCCACGCCGCCCTCGGCGTTGGGCAGGAACTTCGGCACGATGAACAGCGAAATGCCCTTGGTGCCGGCCGGCGCATCGGGCAGGCGAGCCAGGACGATGTGCACGATGTTGTCGGCCATGTCGTGTTCACCGGCCGAAATGAAGATCTTGGTGCCGGACACTTTGTAGCTGCCGTCAGCCTGAGGCTCGGCCTTGGTGCGCAGCATGCCCAGGTCGGTGCCGCAATGCGGCTCGGTCAGGCACATGGTGCCAGTCCATTCGCCAGACACCAGCTTGGTCAGGTAGACCTGTTGCTGCTCAGGCGTGCCGTGCTCGGAAATGGTGTTCATCGCGCCGTGGGACAGGCCTGGGTACATGCCCCAGGACCAGTTGGACTCGCCGACCATCTCGCTCAGGGTCAAGCCCAACGATTCAGGCAGGCCCTGGCCGCCGTGCTCGACATCATGGGCCAGGCTCGGCCAGCCACCTTCGACGAACTGCTTGTAGGCTTCCTTGAAGCCGGTCGGCGTCTTCACGCCCGACTCGCTCCAGGTGCAGCCTTCCAGATCGCCGACGCGGTTCAGCGGCGACAGGACCTGCTCGCAGAACTTCGAGCCTTCTTCAAGGATGGCATCGACCATGTCCGGGGTGGCGTCCTGGCAACCTGGCAGGCTCTGATAGTGCGCTTCATACCCGAGCAGCTCGTCACGGACGAAGCGAATATCACGCAAGGGGGCTTTGTATTCGGGCATGGCGATGAACCTCTGGCTAGTTCGTTGGGGACCGCGGGCACCGACCAGCTCTTGGCGGCTTTCGGTCAAACAGTTGTTTGAAACTTACGTTTAGCCCGGAACAATGTCAAGGAGGGACCATGGTGCCAATTTGGTCGCGCAAGAGGGCGTTTCGGTCATGGCAGGGCGGCAGCAACGCCCGAAGAGCGGGCGCGCTGGGAGAGCGGGATCAGGCGTAGGTATCGATGAACTTGCCGAGCATTTCGTCGGATGCCTTGGCGACTTTCACGCCCAGCTCGACCTCGTGCTTGCCCAGGGCGAGCTGCACGGTGCTGGTGGCCAGGTCTTGCTGCTGGCTGCGGTCCACGCCACGCAGGCGCTCAGCCTGGAAATCGGTGGACTGGTTGCTGGTCGCGCGTTCGACGCCATTGCTGGCGATCTGATTGGCGGCCTGGTCGAGGCGGTTCTGACCGTTCTGGATGGCGCCCAGACCTGCGTAGAAAGCAGAGCTGCCGTTGATTTCCATGTCAGGACTCCACATGACGGATTGAGAAACGAGCCCTGATTAAACCAGCCTGGCGGCAAAAAGGCCCGTTTAAATCCCTAATAGCCCAGTGCCATCCGATAGAGAGAGGGCATGTGCCCGCCCGCGACCGCTATTGCAGCACGTCCAGATGCAGGTACTCGGCCACCATCTGCGCCTGGGCCGTTTTCAGCCAGGGCACGCGTCCCAGACACGGCGCGGGCAAGCGCTCAGCGAGGCTGGCGAGGTTGTCTTCCAGCCGTGCCGTTCGCGGATCCACCACATTGGCCACCCAGCCGGCCAATTGCAGACCGTCGCGGGCGATAGCCTCGGCGCTGAGCAGGGCATGGTTGATACAGCCCAGGCGCACACCCACCACCAGGATCACCGGCAACTTCAGCGCCACTGCCAGATCGGACAGGTTGGCCTGGTCGGACAACGGCACCCGCCAGCCACCGGCGCCTTCGATCAGGGTGAAGTCGGCGCCCTGTGCCAGCACCTGTCGCATGGCGTCGCGCAGGGCTGGCACGGCCAGCGCCACACCGGCCTCGCGGGCGGCCACGTGCGGCGCGATGGCGGGCTCGAAGGCACAGGGATTGACCTGCTCGTACGGCAGCTTGATCGAGCTCTGTTCGATCAGTGCCAGCGCATCGCTGTTGCGCAGGCCCTGGGCCCCGAGCACGCAACCGGAGGCTACCGGTTTGCCGGCCAGGGTGCTCCAGCCCTTTCGTTGCGCGGCATTGAGCAGGCCGGCGGCGATGGTGGTCTTGCCGACGTCGGTGTCGGTGCCGGCGATGAAGTAGGCGTGGTTCATGTCAGTGCTCTTGATCGTTGCGCAGGACGCCATAGACCACTTGGTACGTGGCGGGCAGCCCTTGGGCGTCGCGGAACTGTTCGTAGGCCTGGAGCATGCCCTGCACCCGCGCCCGCCCTGTCAGGCCCGAAGGGCGTCCGGGATTGAGGTTGTGGGCGCCGAGGGCCTTGAGTTCGTGGGTCAGGCTGCGCACGTCCGGGTAATGCAGCACATGGGCGCGACGCTCCAGGCCAAGCACGGTCAGGCCACTGTCGGCGCACAGGCGTTGGTAGTCGTCGAAACGGCGGAAGCGGTTGACGTGCACCTGCCCGTCCACCGCCTGCCAACTGGCGCGCAGTTCCTCCAGCGTGCCGACGCACAGGCTGCTGAACGCCAGCACCCCGCCCGGGCGCAACGCCCGCTGCGCCTCGGCCAGCACGCTGGCAAAGGCGTCGCACCATTGCACTGCCAGGCTACTGAAAATCAGGTCGAAGACCTGGTCGCGCACCGGCAGGCGCTCGGCATCGCCCGCCGCATGATGATGCGCCCGGCCGTGCTGACGCGCGTGCGCCAGCATGCCTTCGGCGATGTCCAGCGCCAGGCCGTGGGCGCCCGGGAAGCGTGTGGCCAGGGCTCGGCTGAAATGGCCGGTGCCGCTGCCCAGGTCGAGCCAGCGCGCGGGGGGCAGCGATGCCGGCAGGCGTTCGAGCAGCGCCTCGCCCACTGCGCGTTGCAGCGCAGCGACGCTGTCGTAGCTGGCCGCTGCGCGGGAAAACGAGGCCGCCACCTGGCGCTTGTCGGGCAAGGCGCCGGGCAACGGCGGATGGGAAAGGTCAGTCATCGCCACTCTCATGCAAAAAACTCTTGATGCCCGACGCCAGCTCCTGCGGGTACTCCAGCAGGAATGCGTGGGAACTGTCTTCGACCAGACCCACTTCGACGTCTGGCAGCAATTCGCTGAGGGCCTTGGCCGCATCGGCCGGCACCAGCGCGTCGCTGCCGGCGTACAGGTGCAACTGCGGCCCGGCGTAGTGCTCCAGGGCCTGTCGGGTGTCCAGTTGCGCCAGCACCTCCAGGCCATTGGCCAGGTACAGCGGGTCGGTGTCCGGCACGCCCACGCCGAGTTGACGCAGCAGCGTGCGCGGCTGCTGTGCACCCTCGCTGCACAGGCTGCGAAAGCGCTTGAGGGTCACCTGCGGATGGCTGCGACAGCCGTCGAGGAAGGTGCCGAAGGTGTCCTCGGCCATGCCATGGGGCCAGTCGGGGCGCGCCACGAAACTGGGGTTGCTGGCCAGGGTCAGCAGGCCGCAGCAATGATCGCCGCGTTTATGCGCCAGGGCGCTGGCGAGCATGCCGCCCAGCGACCAGCCGCCCAGCCAGACATCGGTGGGCAGCTTGCGGTCCAGGTAGTCGATCCAGACCTGCGCACTGGCCTCGGCCAGCTCGGGCAAGGGCGCCAGTTCGACGTGCAGGCGCGGGTCCTGGGCGCGCAGGCTGGCGGCCAGGGGTTGCAGTGAAGCGGTGCCCAGCCCCCAGCCGGGCAGGAGGATCAGTCGATTACGCATGGGCGGACTCCAGCTGTGCATGACACTCGGCCAATGCATTCAACAATAGCTGGACCTGCGCCTCGCTGTGCGCCGCACTGAGGGTCACGCGCAGGCGAGCGCCGCCAGCCGGAACCGTGGGCGGACGAATCGCGGTCACCAGTAGCCCGCGCTGGCGCAGCATCGCCGACAACTTCAACGCCCGCGCCGCATCGCCCACCAGGATCGGCTGGATGGCCGTGGGACTGTCCATCAACACCAGGCCGATCTGCTGCGCGCCCGCGCGGAACTGGCCTATCAGCGCCGCCAACTTCTCCCGCCGCCAGGTTTCGTCGCGCAGCAGTTGCAGACTTTTCAAGGTGGCGCAGGCCAGCGCCGGGGGCTGGCTGGTGGTGTAGATGTAGGGCCTGGCGAACTGCACCAGCGCCTCGATCAGGTCGTCGCTGCCGGCCACGAAGGCGCCTGCCGTGCCGCAGGCCTTGCCCAAGGTGCCGATCAGCACCGGCACCTCGTCCACGCCCAGGCCGAAGTGCTCGACGATGCCGCCGCCCCGGGCGCCCAGCGTGCCGAAGCCATGGGCGTCGTCGACCATCAGCCAGGCGCCCTTGGGCCTGGCCACGGCCGACAGCGCGGGCAAGTCGGCCAAGTCGCCGTCCATGCTGAACACGCCGTCGGTGATCACCAGCGTGTCGCCACTGGCCTTGCCCAAGCGGTTCGCTAGGCTGGCCGCATCGTTGTGCAGGTAACGGCTGAAACGCGCGCCGCTGAGCAGCCCGCCATCGAGCAGTGAGGCATGGTTGAGGCGGTCCTGTAGCACCGTATCGCCCTGGCCCACCAGCGCCGTGATGGCGCCCAGGTTGGCCATGTACCCGGTGCTGAACAGCAGCGCACGCGGGCGTCCGGTGAGTTCGGCCAGGGCTTCTTCGACCGCATGGTGCGGCGTGCTGTGACCAATCACCAAATGCGAGGCTCCGCCGCCGACGCCCCAGCGCTCGGCGCCGTCGCGCCAGGCCGCGATCACGTCGGGGTGATTGGCCAGGCCCAGATAATCGTTGCTGCAGAAAGCCAGCAGGCGCTGGCCATCGACGATGACCTCCGGGCCTTGCGGGCTTTGCAGCAGCGGCCGTTGCCGGTACAGGTCCGCGGCGCGGCGTTCGGCCAGACGCGCCGCCAGATCGAACGCCATGTTCAGGCCGATGCGGCGTCGTAGAACAGTTCGCTGCTGCGCTGCTCGACCAGTGCCTGCTCAATGGCCGCCTGGTGCACCTCATCGGCGTGCTCTTCGCGGGCTTCGGGCTTGATGCCCAGACGGGCGAACAGTTGCATGTCCTTGTCGGCCTGCGGGTTGGCGGTAGTCAGCAGTTTCTCGCCGTAGAAGATGGAATTGGCCCCGGCCATGAACGCCAGCGCCTGCATCTGCTCATTCATCTGCTCGCGACCGGCGGACAGGCGCACGTGCGACTTGGGCATCAGGATGCGCGCTACGGCCAGCATGCGGATGAAGTCGAACGGATCGACATCGGCCTCGTCGGCCAGCGGCGTGCCGGCGACCTTGACCAGCATGTTGATCGGCACCGACTCCGGGTGCTCGGGCAGGTTGGCCAACTGGATCAGCAGGCCCGCGCGGTCGTCCAGCGACTCGCCCATGCCGAGGATGCCGCCGGAGCAGATCTTCATGCCGGCGTCACGCACATAGGCCAGGGTCTGCAGGCGCTCGCTGTAGGTGCGGGTGGTGATGATGCTGCCGTAGAACTCCGGCGAGGTGTCCAGGTTGTGGTTGTAGTAGTCCAGGCCGGCCTGGGCCAGCGCCTGGGTCTGCTCCTGGTCGAGCTTGCCGAGGGTCATGCAGGTTTCCAGCCCCATGGCCTTGACGCCTTTGACCATTTCCAGCACGTAGGGCATGTCTTTGGCCGAGGGGTGTTTCCAGGCAGCGCCCATGCAGAAGCGGGTCGAGCCGATGGCTTTGGCCCGTGCGGCTTCCTCCAGCACTTTCTGCACTTCCATCAGCTTCTGCTTTTCCAACCCAGTGTTGTAGTGACCGGACTGCGGGCAGTACTTGCAATCTTCCGGGCAGGCGCCGGTCTTGATCGACAGCAGCGTGGAGACCTGCACGCGGTTGGGGTCGAAGTGCGCGCGGTGGACGATCTGGGCTTGGAACAACAGGTCATTGAAGGGTTGCTGAAACAGCGCTTTGACCTCGTCCAGGGACCAGTCGTGACGTGTTGTTGCAGTTGCGCTGGCGCTCATCGGCGTTTCCTTATCTAGGCTCTGACAGGCGCCGGGACAGGTAGAGCCCGCCAGCGCATCACGGATAGCGCGCATAGTCAGGGAAGGCCCATGCACTGTCAACCACGCTTAAAACAACTGGTCAACAACTGGTTAAATAGTAACCATTTCTGTTTGCTGTGCGATGCGCGGGCCGAACAGCCTTATCCACTCTGTCCGGCCTGCGAGCACGACCTGCCCTGGCTCGATGAGCAGTGCTCGCGCTGCGCCCTGCAACTGCCGATGCGCGGCCTCACCTGTGGCCCGTGCAAACGCCGGCCGCCGCCGTTCGAGCAGGTGGTGGCGCCATGGCACTTCGGTTTCCCGCTGGATACCGCTATCAGTAGCTTCAAGCACCGTGCGCAGTGGCCGCTGGGGCGGCTGCTGGCGCAGTTGCTGGGGCACGCCTTGCAGCACCGCTATGACCAGGACCTGCCCCGACCCGACCTCCTGCTGCCGGTGCCCCTGTCCAGGCGACGGCTGCGCCAGCGCGGTTTCAACCAGGCCGGCATGCTCGCGCGCTGGTTGTCCGGCCCGTTGCTGATCCCCTGCGAAGAGCGCTGGCTGCTGAGACCACGCGACACCGTGGCGCAACAGAGCCTCGACGCCAAGGCGCGCTGGCAGAACTTGCGCCAGGCCTTTGCACTCGCCCCACAGGCGGTGCTGCAAGGGCGGCATGTGGCGCTGGTGGACGACGTGCTGACCACCGGTGCCACGGCCCGCGCGCTGGCCAGCCTGCTGCGCCAAGGCGGCGCGCGCCGCGTCGATGTCTACTGCCTGGCCCGCACGGCCAGACCCGAGCAGGCTTGACGTGCCTGGCCGGCAGAGGCAAGTTTCTGCCCTATCGCCTTCCTGGTCATCGCACCCATGTCACTGCCCGCCCTGCTCGCTCAACACATCCTGCGCCGCCCCCAGCGCATCGGCCTGCTGCAGCACATCGCCGAACAAGGCTCGATCACCGCGGCCGCCAAGGCGGCGGGCATCAGCTACAAGAGCGCCTGGGACGCCATCGACGAGCTCAACAACCTGGCCGCGCAGCCGCTGGTCGAGCGCAACGCCGGTGGCCGGGGCGGTGGCGGTGCCCGGCTGTCGGCAGAAGGCGAGCGCGTGCTGCGCCTGTATCAGCGGTTGCAGGCCCTGCACAGCGAAATCCTCGAGTCCAGCGATGAGCCAGGCGACTTGGACCTGCTGGGGCGGTTGATGCTGCGTACCAGTGCCCGCAACCAGTTGCGCGGACAGGTCGGCCGGCTAGTGCGCGACGGACGCCATGACCGCGTGACCCTGACCCTCGGCGGCGGCCTGGAAATCGATGCGCTGATCACCCCGGACAGTACCGAGCGCCTGGAGCTGGCGCCGGGCAGCACGGTGGTGGCGCTGCTCAAGGCCGGCTGGGTCACGCTGCTCGGCGCCACGGCGCAGGCCGACCCGCACAGCAACTGCGTACAGGTGCGAGTCGAAGAGATCCTCGCCGATCAGGCCGACACCCGCGAACTGCGCCTGGCCCTGGGCAACGGCCAGACCCTCTGCGCGTTCGCCGAAGCCGCTTGGCTGCAACAGGAAGGGCTGGCGGCGGGCAGCACCGTGCGGGCGCAGTTCCACCCCTCGTTCGTGCTGCTGGGCGTGCCGGTCTGAGCACAGGCGCCAGAGTTGGCCGCAGCGCAATGGGTTACCATGATCGGCCTGCCTTCCCTTGCCGGAGCTTTCATGTCCCACCCCTTCGACACCCTCACCCCCGACCTGGTCCTGGACGCCGTCGAAAGCCTGGGCTTTCTCAGCGACGCGCGGGTACTGGCGCTCAACAGCTACGAGAACCGTGTCTATCAGGTGGGCATCGAAGGCCAGCAGCCACTGATCGCCAAGTTCTATCGCCCGGACCGCTGGAGCGATGCGGCGATCCTCGAGGAGCATGCGTTCAGCTTCGAGCTGGCCGAGCACGAAGTGACGATCGTCGCGCCCTTGCAACATGAGGGTCGCAGCCTGTTCGCCCACCAGGGTTTTCGCTTCGCCCTGTTCCCGCGCCGCGGCGGACATGCGCCGGAGCCCGGCAACCTCGATCAGTTGTACCGCCTGGGTCAATTGCTCGGGCGCCTGCATGCCGTGGGGGCGACGCGACCGTTCGAGCACCGCGAAACCCTGGCGGTGGACAACTTCGGCCATGCCTCGCTCAAGACCCTGCTCGACGGCCACTTCGTGCCTCGCGAACTGCTACCGGCCTTCGAGTCCGTCGCGCGCGATCTGCTGGCGCGGGTCGAGGCGATCTACGCACGCACCCCGTGCCAGGCCATCCGCCTGCACGGCGACTGCCATGCCGGTAACCTGATGCACCGTGACGACGTCTACCATGTCGTCGACCTGGACGACTGCCGCATGGGCCCAGCGGTACAGGACCTGTGGATGATGCTCGCCGGCAGCCGCGAAGAACGAATGGGGCAACTGGCCGAACTGGTGGACGGCTACAACGAGTTCCATGACTTCGACCCGCGCCAGTTGGCCCTGATCGAGCCGCTGCGCGCCCTGCGCCAACTGCACCACAGCGCCTGGCTGGCGCGGCGCTGGGACGATCCGGCGTTCCCGCGCAGCTTCCCCTGGTTCGGCCAGCCCCGTTACTGGGGCGATCAGATCCTGGCGCTGCGCGAACAGATCGCCGCGCTGGACGAAGCGCCACTTAAAGTGTTCTGACCCCAAAGTCCCACCCAGTCGTTCAAGCAAGGACTCTGCATGCAAGCCGCCAACCCGCAACGCGGGTACATCCTGGGCCTGAGCGCCTACATCATCTGGGGCCTGTTCCCCCTGTATTTCAAAGCCATCCAGAGCGTGCCGGCGGTGGAGATCATCGTCCACCGGGTGCTGTGGTCGGCACTGTTCGGCACGCTGCTGCTGGCGGTCTGGAAGCATCCGCAGTGGTGGCGCGAACTGCGTGACAACCCGCGCCGCCTGGGCATCCTGGCGCTGAGCGGGACGCTGATCGCCGCCAACTGGCTGACCTACGTGTGGGCGGTGAACAACGGACGCATGCTGGAGGCCAGCCTGGGCTACTACATCAACCCGCTGATCAACGTGCTGTTGGGCCTGCTGCTGCTTGGCGAGCGCCTGCGCCGCCTGCAATGGCTGGCGGTGGGGCTGGCGGCCGCTGGGGTGGCGCAACAGGTCTGGCAGGTCGGTGGCTTACCGTGGGTGTCGCTGGGCCTGGCCTTGTCGTTCGGTTTCTATGGCCTGATCCGCAAGCAGGCACCGGTGGCGGCGCTGCCGGGTCTGGTGGTGGAGACGTGGATGCTGGTGCCGTTGGCCCTGGGCTGGCTGCTGCTGCATCCAGAGGCCAACAGCGCGCACCTGGCATTCTTCGGCAGCAGCGAGGCGCTGTGGCTGATGGCCGCGGGCCCGGTGACCCTGGTGCCGCTGCTGTGCTTCAACGCGGCGGCGCGCCACCTGCCCTATACCACGCTGGGTTTCCTGCAGTACCTGGCACCGACGCTGGTGCTGCTGCAGGCGGTGCTGCTGTTCGACGAGCACCTGTCGGCGAGCACTCTGGTGGCCTTCTTCTTTATCTGGGCAGGGCTGGCGATCTATAGCGTCGACGCCTGGCTGACCCTGCGCAAGCGCAGATGATCGACGCGCCGCAGACAGGAACGCTCCAGCAAAACGAAACGGCCCGAGAATCGTGTACCGTTTTTAGATTTATCTGGAACAATCTGTCTGTTTTTTGCGAACATGCCTTTTCCTAGCGTGACCCCAAGCGACCGAGCGGTCGCGGGACGACGCTTTTAGTCTGATGTTCACGCGTCTGGCGCATCATGTAGTATTCGCCAGCGCAGACTACAAAACGTCGTCCGGGGGTCTGCCGAGGCGCCTGTGACACCATGCGATTCGTCCTCCAGCCCGCTGGCTGGCCGGACACTTCGCGTGTTGGGAGAAGCGCTACAGGCTCAATACAGAAGAGCGAAACAGCTGAGCAGAGTGAGGCAAGCAATGACTGGATACGTTCAAGTCGGTGGCCTTCAGGTCGCCAAGGTTCTCTACGACTTCGTCAACGACGAAGCCCTGGCGGGGACCGGCATCGTCGCCGAGCAGTTCTGGAGCGGTGCAGAGAAGATCATCAACGACCTCGCTCCAAAGAACAAAGCCCTGCTCGCCAAGCGCGACGCGCTGCAAGCCAAGATCGATGCCTGGCACCAGGCACGCCAGGGTCAGGCCCACGACGCCGCGGCCTACAAGGCATTCCTCGAGGAAATCGGTTATCTGCTCCCCGCAGCAGGCGACTTCCAGGCCACCACGCAAAACGTCGACGAAGAGATCGCCCAGATGGCCGGTCCGCAGTTGGTGGTGCCGGTGATGAATGCCCGCTTCGCCCTGAACGCCGCCAACGCCCGCTGGGGCTCGCTGTATGACGCGCTGTACGGCGCCGACGCCATCAGCGAAGACGGCGGCGCCGAAAAGGGCCAGGGCTACAACAAGGTGCGCGGCGACAAGGTCATCGCCTTCGGCCGCGCCTTCCTCGACGAGGCCGCGCCCCTGGCAGCCGGCTCGCACGTCGACGCCACCGCCTACCGCATCGACGCCGGCAAGCTGGTCGTGGCGCTGAAGGGCGGCAGCAACAGCGGCCTGCGCGACGACGCGCAACTGATCGGCTTCCAGGGCCAGGCCAGTGCGCCGACAGCCGTGCTGCTCAAGCACAACCGCCTGCACTTCGAGATCCAGGTCGACGCCAACACGCCGGTCGGCAGCACCGATGCCGCCGGGGTCAAGGACATCCTCATGGAGTCGGCGCTGACCACCATCATGGACTGCGAAGACTCGGTCGCGGCGGTGGACGCCGACGACAAGGTCATCGTCTACCGCAACTGGCTGGGCCTGATGAAGGGCGACCTGGCCGAAAGCGTGAGCAAAGGCGGCAAGACCTTCACCCGCACCATGAACCCTGACCGCGAATACAGCGCGCCGAACGGCGGCACGGTCACCCTGCACGGCCGCTCGCTGCTGTTCGTGCGTAACGTCGGTCACCTGATGACCAACCCGGCGATCCTCGACGCCCAAGGCCACGAGGTGCCCGAAGGTATCCAGGACGGCCTGTTCACCAACCTGATCGCCCTGCACAACCTCAACGGCAACACCACCCGCCGCAACACCCGTTCGGGCAGTGTGTACATCGTCAAGCCGAAGATGCACGGCCCCGAGGAAGTGGCGTTCGCGGCTGAAATCTTCAGCCGCGTCGAAGACCTGCTGGGCATGCCACGCAACACCGTGAAGGTCGGCATCATGGACGAGGAGCGCCGTACCACGGTCAACCTCAAGTCCTGTATCCAGGCTGCCGCCGAACGCGTGGCGTTCATCAACACCGGTTTCCTCGACCGCACCGGCGACGAGATCCACACCTCGATGGAGGCCGGCGCCATGGTGCGCAAAGGTGCCATGAAGAGCGAGAAATGGATCGGTGCCTACGAGAACAACAACGTCGACGTGGGCCTGGCCACCGGCCTGCAGGGCCGTGCGCAGATCGGCAAGGGCATGTGGGCCATGCCGGACCTGATGGCGGCGATGCTCGAACAGAAGATCGCGCACCCGATGTCCGGCGCCAATACCGCCTGGGTGCCGTCACCGACCGCTGCCACGCTGCATGCCCTGCACTACCACAAGGTCGATGTGCAGGCACGTCAGCGCGAGCTGGCCAGCCGTACCCCGGCGTCGGTGGACGACATCCTGAGCATCCCGCTGGCGACCGACCGCAACTGGTCGGACGACGAGATCCGCAACGAACTGGACAACAACGCCCAGGGCATCCTCGGCTATGTGGTGCGCTGGATCGACCACGGCGTGGGCTGCTCCAAAGTGCCGGACATCAACAACGTCGGCTTGATGGAAGACCGCGCCACGCTGCGCATCTCCGCGCAGTTGCTGGCCAACTGGCTGCGCCATGGCGTGGTGACCCAGGAGCAGGTGCTGGAAAGCCTCAAGCGTATGGCAGCGGTGGTCGACCGGCAGAACGCCGGCGATGCGCAGTATCGCCCGATGGCGCCGAACTTCGATGACAACATCGCGTTCCAGGCCGCCGTGGAACTGGTGATCGAAGGGGCCAAGCAGCCCAACGGTTACACCGAGCCGGTGCTGCATCGTCGTCGTCGCGAGTTCAAGGCCCGCAACGGGCTGTAAGCCGTTCCGGCCCCGTCGCGCTCACTGCGCGCGCGGGGCCGGACTAATCAAGCCGCAACTCCGTCTTCACCAACTCCAGCAGCTTGCCCAAGTCGACCGGCTTGAGCAGGAAGTCCAGCACGCCCAGGTGCATCACATCCACCGCTTCCTTCACGTCGGTGTCGCCCGACACCACGATGATCGACACTTCCGCGCGGTCCGACTCGCGCACCTTGCGGATCAGCTCCAGTCCGTCCACCGGCAGCATGCGCAGGTCGGTGATCATCAGTGCGATGCGCGGCTCGTAATGCAGCTTGAACAGCGCTTCTTCGGCACCGTCGGCCGTCATGCAGTCGATACCGCGGCTTTTCAGGTACAGGCTCAACGCCTCGCTGTTCACCGGATTGTCGTCCACCACCAGCACCACCGGCCTGGGTGGGGTCGGCGCACTCACCACGGCCAGGGCCTCGCGCTCGGCGTCACTCAATATGTCGTCATGCTCAGCCATGGCCATCTCGTCAAAAAAATCCCGCAGTGTTGTTAAGACCGTCGAAACCGTCGTAACGGCCTTCCTTTCGTCGGAACCTTGACGGAGCCCTCGCCCGCTAGACTTACGTCCAATGGGCATCCCCCGACGCTCGGCCGACCATGGGGTTCGACAACAACAAAGCCGCCCCTATAGATAGATATATATAGTTCGGCATAAGGCAGACGGTCAGCCCCATGAGCAAAAAGGACGCCTTCACCCAGGCCGGCAGGACAGCCGTCCTGCAGAACGTTCAAGGCACGTTGCAATTCCTGCAGCGTTTTCCGCCCTTCAACCAGATGGAACAGGGTCACCTGTCGTACTTGGTAGAGCAGTGCCAACTGCGCTTCTATGCCAGCGGCGAGAGCATCATCAAGCCCGCCGACGGCCCCGTGGAGCACTTCTACATCGTCAAGCAGGGCCGGGTGATGGGCGAGCGCCAGCACGTGACTGGCCCTGGCGTGGAAACCACCTTCGAGATCGCCACCGGCGAGTGCTTCCCCCTGGCCGCGTTGCTCGGCGAACGGGCCACGCGCACCGAGCACCTGGCCGGCGAAGACACCTTCTGCCTGCAACTGAACAAAGCCGCGTTCATCCGCGTGTTCTCGCTGTCCGACGTGTTCCGCGACTTCGCCCTACGCGGGGTCAGCAGCCTGCTCGACCAGGTCAACCAGCAGGTGCGCCAGCGCGCGGTGCATACCCTCGGCACCCAGTACTCGCTGAATACGCCACTGGGCGAACTGGCCATGCGTCACCCGGTGGTGTGCCCGCCGGGCATGCCGCTGCGCGATGCCGTGCGCCTGATGCACGAGCAGCAGGTGGGCAGCATCGTGATCGTCGATACGCAGCGTTTCCCCATCGGCATCTTCACCCTGCGCGACCTGCGCCAGGTGATCGCCGACGCCAGCGCAGAGCTGGATGCGCCGATCCAGCGCCACATGACCGCCGCGCCCTTCTCCCTCGCGCCACAGGCCAGCGCCTTCGATGGCGCCCTGGCGATGACCGAGCGGCACATCGCCCACATCTGCCTGGTGGATAACGGGCGGCTGTGCGGCGTGGTCTCCGAGCGCGACCTGTTTTCCCTGCAGCGCGTCGACCTGGTGCACCTGGCGCGCACCATCCGCCACGCGCCACGGCTGGAAGCGCTGGTGGCCCTGCGTGGGGAAATCGGTCAACTGGTCGAGCGCATGCTCGCCCACGGCGCGTCCTCGACGCAGATCACCCAGATCATCACCCTGCTCAACGACCACACCGTGTGCCGGGTGATCGAACTGGCCCTGGCCGAACACGGCGATCCGGGGATCGCCTTCAGTTGGTTGTGCTTCGGCAGCGAAGGCCGCCGCGAACAGACCCTGCACACCGACCAGGACAACGGCATCCTCTTCGATGCCGCAGACGCCGCCGAGGCCGAAGCGTTGCGCGCGCGCCTGCTGCCGTTGGCGAACAGCATCAATCAGGATCTGGCCCAGTGCGGCTTCAGCCTGTGCAAAGGCAACGTCATGGCCGGCAATCCCGAGCTGTGCCTGTCACGCGCCGAATGGGCACAACGTTTCGCCGGTTTCATCCGCGAGGCCAGCCCGGAGAACCTGCTGGGTTCGAGCATCTATTTCGACCTGCGCGTGGTGTGGGGCGACGAGCAGGGTTGCGAACAGTTGCGCCAGAGCATCCTGGCGCAGGTCGCGGACAACCGCATCTTCCAGCGCATGATGGCCGACAACGCCCTGCGCCAGCGCCCGCCCGTGGGGCGCCTGCGCGACTTCGTGCTGACCCGGCAGGGCAACGACAAGACCGCCACCCTCGACCTCAAGGTCCAGGGCCTGACCCCCTTCGTCGACGGTGCGCGGCTGCTGGCCCTGGCCAACGGCGTCGCCGCCAACAACACCTTGGAACGCCTGCGCCAACTGGTGGCCAAGGGGGTCATCGACGCCCTCGACGGCGCCGCCTTCGAGGAGGCCTATCACTTCATCCAGCAAACTCGCATGCAGCAGCACCAGCGCCAGAGCCGCGACAACCAGCCCTACTCCAATCGCCTCGACCCGGACAGCCTCAATCACCTGGACCGGCGCATCCTGCGCGAATCGCTGCGCCAGGCTCAGCGCCTGCAAAGCAGTCTGGCCCAGCGGTATCAACTGTGAAACTGTTCCCCTGGCTGCGCCCGCGCACGCCGACGCTCGACGTCGATCTGCAACAGCGCCTGGCCAGCCTGCCACGTCCGGCCGCGCTCGGTGTGTGCTCGCTGCGCGAGCAGCGCTGGGTGGTGCTGGATCTGGAGACCAGCGGCCTGAACCTGCAACGCGACCAGGTGCTGTCGATCGGCGCGGTGGCCATCGAGGACGGCGCCATCGCTCTGGGTGGGCAATTCGAGCGCACCCTGCGTCGGCCAGAGCAGAAGACCAACGCCAGCGTGCTGATCCACGGCCTGGGCCCCAGCGCCCTGGCTGCCGGCAGCGATCCTGCCCAGGCGCTGGTCGAGTTGCTGGAGTTCATCGGCGACAGCCCGGTACTGGCCTTCCATGCCCCATTCGACCAAGGCATGCTCGGCCGGGCACTCAAGGACACCCTCGGTTACCGCCTGCAACAGGTCTTCATCGATGTCGCCGAACTGGCGCCCATGCTCAACCCCGACACGGTGCTGCGCGAGGCGGGGCTGGACGACTGGGTGGCACGCTTCGGCCTCGAGGTGCAGGCGCGTCACCACGCCAGCGCCGACGCCCAAGTGACCGCCGAGCTGGCGCTGATCCTGTTCAGCCAGGCGCGGCGCCAGCAACTGGATAGCCCCCTGCAACTGGAGCAGCGGCTACGCCAATGGCGGCGGCGCGCGCTGCAGCCTCACGGTCTGTAAAAGCCGCGGAGCAACGTCGAGCATTCTGACAAGCGTCAATTGCATCCTCCGGTGCAGCTCTGCCACAATCGCGAATCATTATCGTTATTTAACGCATTCTTTTCGGGGAACGCCCTTGTCGTCCGTGCACAGCCCACATGCCGAGCTGGTCGGCAGCCTGTACCGCGACCATCGCGGCTGGCTGATGGCCTGGCTGCAGCGCAGCACCGCCTGCCGCCAGCGCGCCGAAGACCTGAGCCAGGACACCTTCGTGCGCCTGCTGGGGCGCGAGCAGTTGAGCGCGCCACGCGAGCCGCGCGCGTTCCTCGTCGCCGTGGCCAAGGGTTTGCTGTTCGACCACTTCCGCCGCGCCGCGCTGGAGCAGGCCTACCTCGCCGAACTGGCGCTGCTGCCCAGCGCCGAACACCCCTCCCCGGAAATGCAGCACCTGATCCTCGAAGACCTCAAGGCCATCGACCGGCTGCTGGGCAAACTGTCGAGCAAGGCGCGCGCGGCGTTTCTGTACAACCGCCTGGACGGCCTGGGCCACGCCGAGATCGCCGAGCGCCTGGGCGTCTCGGTCTCGCGGGTGCGCCAGTACATCGCCCAAGGCCTGCGCCAATGCTACGTGGCGCTGTACGGAGCGCCGACGTGAACAACCTGCCGGTCTCGGCCAAGGTGCTGGAAGCCGCCATCGCCTGGAAGCTGTGCCTGGAAGGCGGCGATGGCACGGCCGATGAGCGCGATGCCTTCAAGCGCTGGCAGGCCGCCAGCGAGGAACATGCCCGAGCCTGGTTTCAACTGAGCCTGCTCGACCAGCGCGTCGGCGCGGCGACCGGTCCGGCCCGCCATGCCCTGCTGCAATCGCGTGCGGGCCTGCGCCAACGGGTCGGCAAGCTTGGCGGCGGGCTGGCCGGCATGCTGCTGCTCGGCGGGCTGCTGGCCTGGAGCGCAGCACCCTCGCTGGCGCCCAGTTACTGGCTGGCCGACCAGCGCACCGGCACCGGGGAACTGCGCACCCTGCGCCTGGAAGATGGCACGTTGCTCAGCCTGGACACCCACACGGCGGTGGATATCGACTTTGCCGGCGAACAGCGGGTGATCGTGCTGCACCAGGGCGAGATTTCGGTCGAAACCGGTCACGACGACCCGCGCCCGCTCTGGGTACGCACCGACGACGGCCGCCTGCGTCCGCTGGGCACGCGCTTTTTGGTCAAGCGCGAGACCGCCGGGACGCGGCTGGAAGTGCTGCAGGCCCGGGTCGCGGCGCAACCGCGTGATCAAGGCAACGAACAGGTGCTGGAGGAAGGCCAGCAGGTGCTGATGAATGCCCAGGGGCTGGGGTTGATCGGCCCGGTCCAGCCCGGCGCCGATGCCTGGACGCGCGGCATGCTGGTGGTGGACAACGTGCGCCTGGGCGACCTGGTGGCCGAGTTGAGCCGCTACCGCAGCGGCCACCTGAGCGTATCCGGCAAGGTCGCGCAACTGCGGATCAGCGGCAGCTTCCCCTTGACCGACACCGACCTGGCGCTGGCCTCGCTGGTACCGGCGTTGCCGGTGAAGATCGAACGGCGCACGCCGTGGTGGGTGACGGTCGAGGCCAAGTGAGCCTTCGACCTCCCGCCTTCTGTAGCAACCCAAAAATTTTCAAACAGCCCTGTCACTTTTCATCGTTCGCTCGGCAAGGAAGCAGTCAGCACTTATCCGTTTAGGAGCCACTGCATGTCCCGCGCTGTCGAGTCTTACCTGCGTCCCAGCCTCATGGCCCTGGCCATCGGCCTTGCCACCCCTGTGTTCGGTCCGCTGGCGTTCGCCGCCGAACAGGCCGCCGTACGCACCTATGATGTGCCCAGCGGCCCCTTGGCCGCGACGCTCAACCGCATCGCCAGCGAAGCCGGCATCGCCCTGGCCCTGGACCCGAGCCTGGCCAGCGGCCGCACCTCGGCGCCGGTCAAAGGCAGCTTCAACGGTGTCGGGGCCTTGCAGGCCGCCCTCCGCGGTACCGGCCTGCAACTGCAACTGGGCAGCGCCGGCAGCTACAGCCTGGTGAGTGTGCCGCAGGGCAGCGTGGCGCTACCGGAAACCACCGTGAATGCCAGCGGCGACAGCGAGAGCGCGTGGGGCCCGGTCGACGGTTACCTGGCCAAGCGCACCGCAGCCGGCAGCAAAACCGACACCGCGCTGGTGGAAGCCCCCCGCTCGATCTCGGTGGCCACCCGGCAACAGATGAGCGACCGCGGCGTTCACAGCCTGGATGACGCGGTGAAGTACATGCCCGGCATCGTCTCCTCCAGCTTCGGCAGCGACACCCGCTACGACTGGATGCGCGTGCGCGGCTTCGAGCCGACCCAGTTCCTCGACGGCCTGCCGCTGCCGCGCGGGGTGTATGCCAACCCGAAACCGGAAACCTGGAACCTTGACCGCCTGGCCCTGCTACGCGGTCCGGCGTCGTCGGTGTACGGCCAGACCCCGCCAGGCGGGCTGCTGGACATCGTCAGTCGTCGCCCGCAAGCCGAAAGCCTGCACGAAATCGAAGTGCAGTACGGCAGCGACAACCATCGCCAGATCAACTTCGCCAGCACCGGCAAGATCGACGACGACGGCCGCCTGCTCTACGGCGTCAGCGGCGTGGTGCGCGATGGCGGCACGGCCATCGACCATATCGACGACAAACGCTACAACATCGCCCCGAGCCTGACCTGGCATATCGACGAAGACACCTCGCTGACCTTGTTGAGCCAGTTCACGCGGGACGATACCGGCGTCACCAGCCAGTTCTACCCGATTCAGGGCACCAAGATCGACATGCCGTTCGGCAAGGTGTCACGGCACAAGAACCTGGGCGATCCCAACTACGACTTCTACGACCGCACCTACTACGCACTGGGCTATGCCTTCGAGCATCGCATCAACGATGTCTGGCAGTTCCGTCAGAACCTGCGCTACACCAAGTCGGACCTGTCCTTCCAGAACGTGACCGTCAACAGTTACAACCCTGGGTTCGGCATGGTGGTGGACAATCAGGGCAACACGGGTCGCGGCACCACCAATGTCGATGAAGACATCAGCCAGTTCGCCGTCGACAACAACTTCCAGGGCGACTTCGACACCGGCAACATCCGTCATACCCTGCTGGTCGGCCTGGACCACCAGCGCATGAACAACAACTACCTGGCCATCTTCGGCGGCGCACCGGCGATCAACCTCAACCGTCCGGTCTATGGTCTGCCCATCGAGCGCCCGGACCGATCCACCGCGTTCTACGACTACGACCAGAAGACCCGCCAGACCGGCCTCTACGTTCAGGACCAGATGGCCCTCGACAACTGGCGCCTGACCCTCGGCGGGCGCGAAGACTGGGTGCACACCGGGACGCAGTTCCGCAATCAAGGCGACGCCACCAACACCCAGCGCGACAAGAAATTCAGCGGCAACGCCGCGATCAGCTATGTCTTCGACTCAGGATTCGTGCCTTATCTGTCCTACGCCGAGTCATTCCAACCCAGCAGCAAGGCTGATGTATCGCCCACCAACGGCCTCAAACCCACCGAAGGTCAGCAATGGGAGCTGGGCATCAAGTATCAGCCACCAGGCTCCAACACACTGCTGAGCGCAGCGGTCTATGACTTGACCCAAAAGAATGTGGCCGTCACCAACAACGTAGGCAACGTCACCGTCACCAGCCAGACCGGCGAAGTAAAAGTCCGCGGCCTGGAACTGGAGGCCACCTCCGAGGTGACCGAGAACCTCAAGGTGATCGCCGCCTACACCCTGGCCAAATCCGAGGTGCAGAACGGCCTCTACAAAGGCAACCGTCTGCAACTGATGCCCAATCAGCAAGCCTCGCTGTGGACCGACTACACCTGGCACAGCGGTGTGCTCGACGGCTTCGGCGTCGGCGCCGGGGCGCGCTACACCGGCAACACCTACGGCGACCAGGGCAACACCTACCTGGGCAAGGCCAAGGCCTACACCGTGTTCGATGCCGCCGTGCACTACGACCTCGGCCGCCTGGACAACAGCCTCAAGGGCGCCTCGGTGGCGGTCAACGCCACCAACCTGCTGGACAAGAACTATTTGTCCACCTGCGACAGCTACTACTGCTACTACGGTGACCCACGCAGCGTGGTGGTCAGCGCCAAGTACCAGTTCTGATCGACTGCGCCCTCGCAAACCCGCTGCGCGAGGGCGCGGCCCAAGACCCCTGCGGGACCTGAGATGAAAAGCCAAACCCTGCGCCGCTGGTCGGCGATCCATACCTGGAGCAGCCTGGTCTGCACGCTGTTCCTGCTGCTGCTGGCCCTGACCGGCCTGCCGCTGATCTTCCACCACGAACTCGAACACCTGCTCGGCGACGCGCCCGAGCTGCGCGAATTGCCGTCCGGCACGCCTCACCTGGACCTGCAACAACTGGTGCTCAAGGCCGAGCAGCATCGACCCGGCGAGGTGATGCAGTATTTCGGTTTCGATGAGGACACTCCCGACGGCGTGGTGGCGATCACTGCCGCCACGGCGAGCAGCGATCCCAACTCATCGCACACCTTCATGCTCGACGCGCGCACGGGCGAGGCGGTGGCCATGCCGGCGGCCAATGGCGGTCTGATGATGGTGCTGCTGCGCCTGCATGTGGATATGTTCGCCGGCCTGCCCGGCAAGCTGCTGTTGGCCTTCATGGGCCTGCTGTTCATCGTCGCCCTCGTTTCCGGCACCGTGCTCTATGCGCCGTTCATGCGCCGCCTGCGCTTCGCCTCGGTGCGCACCGACAAGTCGTCGCGGGTGCGCTGGATCGACCTGCACAACCTCATTGGCATCGTCACCCTGACCTGGGCGCTGGTGGTGGGCGTGACCGGCGTGATCAGCGCCCTGTCCGACCTGGTCATCGCCGCCTGGCGCAACGACAGCCTGGCCGCGATGGTCGCGCCCTATCGCGAGGCCGCGCCGTTGACCGAACGCGCCCCGGCCACGCAGCTACTGAGCATCGCCCAGCAAGCCGCGCCGGGCATGCGCCCGGACTTCATCGCCTTTCCCGGCACCCGCTTCTCCAGCGAGCACCACTACGCGGTGTTCATGAACGGCGCCACGCCCCTCACCTCGCACCTGTTCACCCCGGTGCTGATCGATGCCCGCACGCTGCAAGTGACAGCCGTCGGCGAGCGTCCCTGGTACATGGACGCCATGGGCCTGTCGCAACCGCTGCACTTCGGCGACTACGGCGGACGACCGATGCAGATCCTCTGGGCGGCGCTGGACCTGCTGACCATCGTCGTGCTGCTCAGTGGCCTGTACCTGTGGTGGGGCAAGCAGCGCAAACGGCGGGAGGTGCCAGCATGAGTCACAGATCGCAAAGCACGCGACGCATTTTCGCCTGGCCGCTGGTCATCGCCGTGCTCGGCGGCGCCGGGCTGTTCGCCGCACTGCTGGGCGATGGGGCCTGGGACGCGCTCGCCTGGGTGGGCCTGGGCGCACCGGTACTCCTGGCTGTGCGCGGGTTATGCGCCAAGTGAGGTAATCGACTAACGCGCGCGCCGCAGCAAGGCGCGCCAGGCTCGCACGCTCCCCCACCACGGAGCGCCGCTCATGAGTCTTCAGCAGTTCATCGCCTTCGATCAACAATTGAGCGACCTGCTCGCCTCGCCACCCAGCCCCGACGCTCAACTGCCCTGGCTGAGTGCGCGCCAACGTTACTTTGCGGACCTGGCCCAGTACTGGCTCGATACGGACGTCACCGGCCAGACCCGCCAGGCGCGGATGACGGCCGTGCTACGTGAACAGATGCTGGCGCAGATCACCCTGCGCGTCGGCGATCACACCTTGGGCTCGAACCACGCCGAACTGATGGAAACCTGCATACGCCTGCCGTTGCCCTGGCAGCGTCAACACCTGGGCAGCGCGGCGCGCCCGCAGGTGTACCGGCCCGTCCTGGACATCGGCACCCCCAGTTGGCGCAGCTACCTACCCGGTGCTTTCGTCATCGTCGAGGGAGGCCCCGAGGGCCGCATGCCCGATCCGCAACAACCCAGCGAGTACGCACTGCTGTGCAGCCTGTCCCATGGCATCGAGGCCTTCGATGACCTGGCAGAACTGCATGTCGAGCTGTGCGAGCGGCTGGACGATCCGCAGCAAAGCCAGCCACTGCTGCGTCATATGGCCAGCGACCGCGACCGGGACCTGGCGCTCAATGCCGAGCGTCTGCGCTACGAGTGGTTCAGCGATGATCTGCTACTGGCCCAGGCACAGGTCTTGATCGACGGGCAACGCACACGCTTGACCCAGGTGTGGGAAGATCTCGCCCAGCGCGATCCGCTCGACCGCGCGCAGTTGGCAAGCCGACTGCAACAGGCCGTCGACCTGCTGCCCTGGGCCGGCAGCCAGTCGGCCCTGCAGACACGCTATGGCCTGCTGCTGGAGCGCAACTCACCCGCCTGGCTGAAGAACGCCTCGCCCCAGGCCCTGACCCACATCATGCAGACCATGCAGGAGCTGGTGATCGCCATCGACCGTGCAGCGGCACCGGGCATCCTCAGCCACGAACAATTCCTCGATCAGAACGCCCTGAACATCTGGACATGCCAGCAATTGCGCGCCCGATTGCGCCATCAGTACCAATTCGATATCGATCCGTTGGAGGTTCATGTGAGCGTGACCTTGGCGCGACAACGCGGCCCGGTCATGCATCCAGGCCTGGCCAGCGGCTACATCCCCGTCGCCAGCCGGCCGCAGGTGGGCGATACCATCGAACTGGTGCCACGCACCTACCGCCTCGACGAGCTGGCCGCGCTCAATGTCGCCTGGCTCGACGTGGACTATTGGTTGACGGCACGCGTTCACCGCAAGGACGGCAGCCCCATCCCCGAGATCACGGCCGAGCAGGTCAAGCAACTGGTGCGCGAGTTGAACGTGGGCGAAAGCTACAGCCAGTACCTGCGTCTGCACCTGCTGGAATCGCCGACCGGCCACTGGCGGCAAGAGCGCTTCGTCGCCATCGGCAAAGCACGCATGAACGCCGAGGCGGCCAAGGCGCGCTATGCCGGTCACTACCTGGAGGATCCGTTCGAGCGCGGTTATGCCTGGAGTCGCACCGTCATCGACTACCCTGCCAGTGCTCAACGCGGCGCGCTGGGCCATCGACTGAAAGTGCGCCAATGGATGATCGACAACCACACGGTGATGGGCGTGCTTTTGATCACACCCGAGATCGCCGGCCTGCAGCGCTTCGTGGTGTACACCCCCGACGCACCGGATCGCCGCGCCTGGCGTGAATACCGCAATGCCCGGCATTTGCTGCGCACGCTGCGTGACAAGCCGGCGTTGCGCGATTACCTGAAGGAGCGACTCCCGCTGGCCGACCCTGCGGCACTTGAACGCGGGATACTCAACGGGCGACTCGGCCCCCGAGTGAACACGCCGGAGATCGTCGGTGATTTCCAGCAGGCGCGTTATCGGGCCGAAGTGCATGCAGCCCTGGCACTGGTGGATGCCAGTACTCACACCAAACTGGAACTGTTGGGCGAGTTCAGCTTGCATGTGCTGTGGGTCACGCTCGACCTGGTCAGTCTGGTGCTGCCCAACCGCGCCCTGACCCCGCTGTCGTTCGCACGCGCGGCACTCTCGGTGTTCGACATGGCCAAAGCCTACCGCCAGGACGACCGTGTCGGCGCGCTGAAGCACTTCGTCGAAGCCTTCACCCATGTCAACGACGCCATCAACAGCATCGGCGGCTCGACCGTGGTTCGCCGTGCGATCCGCGGCATGCCGCCGACGCCACCGCTGACGCTGCCGCCCGCGCTGGCCCTGAAAGTCGACGCCAGCAAGCTGCGTTATCGGGTCGATGGGGTCCACAAGGAAGGGATCTACGAACAGGCCTCACCCTATCCGGGGTTGACCTTCTATTTCGTCAAGGACTCGGCCGGCCGCACCTACCAGGTCGCCTTCGATGGCTACCGCTGGCGGGTACTCGACCCGCGTCAGCCCGACGCCTACACCAAGGTGCCCATCAAGCGCCGCGAGGATGGTGAATGGGTCGTGGACTCGCCGGTGCTGTGGTACGACGGCTTGCCGGACTTGCAGGTACTGCTCGATGGCTGTCGCCTCGCCGAAACGCCCAGCGGTATCCGCGAAGCGTCGGCCGCCGGCCTGTATCGCGCAGGCGACAGGCTTTACCTGCTGGCCGGCGAGCATGCCTTGCCGCTGCGCGGTCACCTGCTGAGCGACCACTATCACCTGCTGATGCGCAGCGAGCCGGGTGCTGCGGTGAAGCCCTGGGCGATCCTGCGCTGGCAAGACCAGCAATGGCGCATTCGCGTGCGCCAGGCCGGGCGCAGCAGCGACTGGCTGGCGCTGCCGCCCGCCTACTCGGTAAGCCTGGGCAGACGCTGATCCAGCCGCTGATACAGCGCGCTGCGGGTCGGCCAGTTGCGCAGCAGCCGCGCGCGGTCGCGGGCGTAGGCCGGGGCGAAACTGAGCTGGGTGGCGTGCTGGGTCATGGCGTCCAGATCGATGAGCGACCACTGGCCGTCCTGCCAGAACAGGTTGTGACCTTTGAAATCGCCATGGCTGATGCGCTCGGCGATCAGCCGCTGCATCAGCTCGATCAGCGCCTGCACCTGTTCTTCGGGCGCCTCGCCGCTCTCGACGAAGGGTGCGAAACAGGCGCTCAAGTCAGGGCCATCGGCGTATTCGGTTATCAGATAGGCCGTACTGCGCAGCCCCATCACGCGGCGTTCGAGCACCGCCAGCGGGCGCGGCGTGGGGATGTCGAGGAAGGTCAGACGATTGCCTTCGATCCAGGAATGCCAGGCCCGGCTCGGGCGCCAGAAACGCTTGAACCAGTGGGCGGTGTTCTTGATGTTGTAGCGCTTGAGCACCAGGGTACGGCCGCCGACGTCCACGCGCGCGACGCTGGCTGCCCCGCCGGTCTTGTACACGTGGCCCTGGTCGATCAGCGCATCGGCTTGCGCCAGCGCCGGGGCAAGGGCTGCGTCTTCCTCACGGCGAATCGCCTGTAGCCCTGACAGGCTGCGCTGCACGCTGAACAGGCTGCAGTCGCGCCCGGCCTTGTCCAGGTAATCCTTAAGGCGCCATGTGCGCACTTTGTCGATCTGCTTTTGCAGTGCCTCCAGCGGCAGCGCATGCTCGGCGTTGGCCAGCAGGTAATGCACCAGGGCTTCTTCGATGAACGGCTGCAAGCGCTTGGGCAACTGAGCGAAGAACACCCCGAGGTTTTCCAGCACGCGCTGACGCGACAGCTGCTGACCCGGCGTCTCGGCCTTGATCCCGGCGCCGTCGATCAGGTACAGGCGACCATCGTGGCGCAGCAGGTTGTCCAGGTGTAGGTCTTCCTGCCACAGGCCTTTGGCATGCATCTGCGCCACCGCCGTCAACGCTTCGCCGAGTACGGCATGTTGTTCATCGGCAAGCATCGGCAGGTGCTCGACCTTGGCCCAGGCAGCGCCCAGGCTTTCGGCGTGCTCCAGGAACTCGAACAGCAGCCAGCCGCCTTCGCCGTCTTTCAGGCCATCAGCCAGCAGGCGTGGTGTGACCAGGCCCTGGGCGGCCAGCAGGCGCACGCCATCCAGTTCGCGCTGGAAATGTCGCGCAGCGTTGCCGCCCACCAGCAACTTGGCCAGCACCGGCGTGCCGCGCCACAGGCCGGCGCCGACGTAACGCTGGCCAGGCAGCACGCGCAGCAGGCTGAACAGCTGCAGTTCGGCGCTGCCAGCGGCATCCTCGAGGATCACGTTCAGGGGCAGAGTCGGGCTGCGCCCGGCGTTCTTCAATTCGGACAGGCGCATCAACGGGCCTCTTTCTCACGACGACGTGTGCTCAGGCGCTGCAACCAGGCAGACACCGGCGGGCTATCGGCCGGTTGTGCCAGGTAGGCGGCGAGCAGGTGACGCAAGTCCGCCTCGCTCCACACCGGCGCACGACGCAGCAGCGGTTCCAGGTCCTTGAGACGGTCACGGCGACCGAGCAGCAGCGGCCGGGTCTTTTCCAGGTCGATCAATTGCGCCTGCCAACCTTCCCGGCGCTCGCGCAGGAAAATGTGCTTGGGGTAGAAACAGCCATGCACCTGACGGGCGCCGTGCAGCGTGCGCGCCAGTTCGCCACAGGCACCGAGAACGCCCTGGCGTTGCGCGGGATCGAGCTGCGGCCATTGCAGCAGCAGGCTGTCCAGGTCGCGCCACTCGTCCAGCGCACGGGTCATCAGGATCGCCCGATGCTGGCCACCTTGCTTGCGCTCACCGTAGAACACCGCCTGCAAAGCCGGGATGCCGAGCGCCTGATAGCGCTGGATATTGCGAAATTCGCGAGCGAAGGTGGGCTCGCCCAACGGCCGGTGCAGGGTGTGGGTGAGGTAGTCGCTCTGGCGCTTGAGGTAATAGCCCTTGCCCTCGAGCTCCAGGCGGAACACGCTGCTCCAGCCGCCGCGCCCGGTGTTGGGCTCGTCGACGGCCTCCAGTTGCAGCGCCCACAGCGCCTCGAAATCGTCGAGGCCATGGCGTTGCAGCAGCGCCGCTTCGGCGCTGGCCAGGTAATCGGTCATTCCCTTCCCTCGAAAAAGCTCACCACCTGACGGATACGCCGCTTGTCGCGCGCGTTGAGTCGGGTGTGCCCGCGGTACTGCAGGTAGAAACGCAGACGCTGGGTCGCGGACAGGTGGTACTTGGCCACCTTGTCCAGGCAGGCCAGGTCCTTGATCAGTCGATGACGCAGCATGAAACCGCGCCAGAAGTCGCCGGTCGGGCAGTCGATGAAGAACACCGTGGCCTGGTCGTCCACCAGCAGGTTGCGCCACTTCAGGTCGTTGTGCGCGAAGTGGTGGTTGTGCATCACCCGGGTGTGCCGGGCCAGTTGGCGACTGATGTGATCGACCCAGGCACGGTCCGCCAGGCGTGGATCGTTGCGATCGGCCAGTGCCGACAGGTCCTCGGTGCGCGGCAGCTCGCGGGTGATCATCGCCCCACGGCCGAACGCAAGACCCTTGCGCTCAAGGCCCCAGGCCACCACTTCGGCGGTGGGAATGCCCCACTTGGCGAACTGCTTGAGGTTCTGCCATTCGGCCTTGATACGAGGCCGTCCGAAGAAGCGGCGCATGTGCTTGCCGGCCCCGGTGTAGCGCTTGACGTAATAGCTGACGCCCTCGCGCTCGATGCGGATGACCTCGCTGAGCGGGTCGCGGGTCAGGCGTTCGCCTTCCAGGGCGAACACCGCCTCGAGGCTGCCGAAGTCGGCGGCCAGCCACGCGTAGTCCGGCGCCAGTGTCCAACTCGCCATCAGAGCGCATCCCCATAGCGTTGCTTGCGGTCGTAGAGTTTGCGCGCCTTGCGCTCCAGCCAGGCGAGCAACGCGGCTTCCTCGGCCAGCACCTGGCGCAGCGGGCGCTGGAAGTAGCCTTTGAGAAAGCGCAGTTTGTCGCGACGCGTCAGGCCGATGTCCAGTGCCGAAAAGTACAGGGCGGCCAGGTCCTTGTTGCGCCAGCGACGGGTGATTGTGGCGCGGGTCTGTGCGCGGTGCAGGTCGATGACCGACAGTTTGAAGTCTTGCGCCGTCACCGGGCGGTCGGTGTGCAGCAGGAAATGGCAGATGTAGCAGTCGCGGTGGTTGACCCCGGCGCGGTGCATGGTGCCGGTCATCTTCGCCACTTCGGCGATGAGGGCGCGCTTGAGCGCCGGTGGCGGCGGCTGACGGCGCCAGTCGAGGCTGAAATCTTCCAGGCTGACGGTAGGCGCCAGTTCTTCGGTGACGATGAACGAATGCTGGGTCGCAGGATTGGCGCCGCGCTCGCCATAGGCCACCGCGGTCATGGTCGGCACCCCGGCTTGATGCAGGCGTTCGATGGCTCGCCATTCCTGGCCGGCACCCAGCACCGGCAGCTTGGCGCTGAACAGGTTCTTGAAGATCTCGCCCCAGCCGATGCCGCGGTGAATCTTCACGAAGTAGCCCGCGCCGGCCACCTCGGTGCGCAGCGTCCGACGCCCTTCCAGTTCGCGGTACACCTCGCCCTGCAAGGCCTCGACGGCCTCGAAGGGATCGCGCCCGGCCCACAGGCGCTTGAACGGTTCGGCCAGCATCAGTTTCATGCGCGCTCCTGGAGAATCACGTCAGCGGCGTGCTGAGGCATGCTGTACAGGTCGGCCGAGGCGGCGAAGGCCAGGCCATTGCGCGCCCAGTCGGCACGCGCCTGAGGATCGTCGAGCATGCGCTGCAGGTAGGCGTCGAGCTGCGACTGCTCGAACGGCTCGTCGAGCACCAGCCCGCTGTCGGCCTCGGCGATGTAATGGGCGTAACCACACACCTGCGAGACCAGCACCGGCAGGCCGGCCACCAGCGCTTCGAGCAGCACCGTGCCGGTGTTCTCGTTGTAGGCCGGGTGGATCAGCAGGTCGGCACCGAGCAGGAAGCGCGGAATGTCGCTGCGCCCCTTGAGGAACTGCACCTGATCGCCCAGGCCGAGGGTAGCGCTCTGCAACTGGAACACCTTGGGGTCGTCCTGGCCGATGACCATCAGCCGAGTGCGCTTGCGCAGGTTCGCCGGCAGCGCGGCCAGGGCCTTGAGGCTGCGGTCCACGCCCTTGGTCTTGAAGCCCGAACCGATCTGCACCAGCAGCAGGTCGTCCTCGCCCAGGCCGAATTCCTGGCGAAACGCCGCGCGGATGTCTGCCGCGTTGGCCGGCGCCCGGCGGTCCTGGGAAATACCTGGCGGCAGCAGATGGAAACGCTCGAGGGGGGTGCCGTAGTGCTTGATGAACAGCGGCTGCTGCACTTCGGAGATCATCAGGATTTCAGTGTTGGCGTGCGGGTCGAACACCGCGCGCTCGTACTCGGCGAAGTGCCGGTAGCGGCCCCAGCGCCGGTACAGGCCGCCGCGCAAGGTCTGGGCCTTGTCTTCGAAGCAACCGTCGGCGGCGTAGTACACGTCCAGCCCCGGCATCTTGTTGAAACCGATCAGCCGGTCGACCGGCTCTCTGGCCAGGTCCTCGGCCATCCAGGCACTGAGCTTCTCGTTGCGCCGGTGATTGGACAGCGCCTTGACCGGCGCCACCCGCACGTCGAAGCCCGGTGGCACATCACCTTCCCAGATCAGCGTGTAGACACGGATCTGGTGGCCACGCTGCTGGCACTCCAGGGCGATGCGCATGAAGTCGCGCTGCAGGCCACCGAAGGGGAAATATTTGTAAAGCACGAAAGCCAGTTGCATCAACGAACATCCTCAGCCAGCAGCAGCGCGCTCAAGCGGCCCGCCACATGCTCGGGATTCAGGCGAGTGAAGCACAATGGCCACTCGCGTTTGAGATCGAACCGGCGCAGGTCCTCGGCGCTCGGTTTGTAGGTGCACTTCTTCTGCAGGCAGGGGGCGCAGGGGAAGTCGCTGGCCTGGTGGATTTGCGCGCGTCCGTAGGCGCCGGTCAGGCCGGGGTTGGTCGGGCCGAACAGGGAGATGGTCGGCACGTCCAGCGCGGCGGCCAGGTGGCCGAGGCCGGTGTCCACCGCGACGCAGGCCTTGGCCGCCGCCAGAATGCGGGCCACGCCTGCCAGGTTCAACTTGGGCAGTACCTGGCAGTGCTCCAAGCCCTGGGCGATGCGTTCGGCGCGCGCCTGTTCGGCGGCGTTGCC
This sequence comes from Pseudomonas boreofloridensis, assembly GCF_030580795.1. Lineage (NCBI taxonomy): Bacteria > Pseudomonadati > Pseudomonadota > Gammaproteobacteria > Pseudomonadales > Pseudomonadaceae > Pseudomonas > Pseudomonas boreofloridensis. The sequence goes on from NZ_JAUQOQ010000026.1 coordinate 36,102, forward strand.
CCAGGGCAGCACCACCTTCATGCGACGCCGCCCCATGCGCTCGGCCAACTCGCGCCAGTAGGCCTCAGGCCAGTGTTTGGTGGCCCAGGTGGTGCCATGCAGAAACACCACGTAGGGGGCGGTGGGCGGCAGTTGCAGGCGTTTGAGGTCCAGGCCGTACTGACCGAGCCCCTCGGGCAGGTCGTAGGCCAGGGCCAGGGCAAACAGTTGGCGCACACGCTCCACCGCATGCTGACCCACGGCCACCGACAGACGCCGGTCGTAGAATCGGCTGGCCAGGCCTTCGCGCGCCGAATAGCGGTCGAGCCCGGCCACCGGCGCCTTGATCAGACGCGTCAGCCAAGCCGACTTGACCAGCCCCTGGGCGTCGATCACCAGGTCGTAACGGCGCTCGCGCACACGCTGCTTGAAGGCCTTCCATTCGCCGCTCTTGAGGGTCTGCCAGAGGTTCTTGCGCCAGCGCCGAATGGCCACCGGGATGACCTGATCCACCGCCGGGTGCCAGCTCGGAATCTCGGCGAAGCCCTCCTCCACCACCCAGTCGAAGCGGATGCCGGGGACGGCGTGGGCCGCATCGGTGAGGGCTGGCAAGGTGTGGATCACGTCGCCCAGCGACGAGGTCTTGATAATCAGTACCCGCACTTAGTCGACCTCGACACGGGTATCGATCAGGCCCGGCGCGGCCAGACCGTGCAGGGCGGCGATGACCTTCTGCGGCTCGAGCAGGCGCAGGCAGTTGTAGTGCCCGAAGCGGCAGGTACGGTCGAAACAAGGGCTGCATTCGATGCCGGTGCGCACCACTTCGACCTGATCGGCCAGCGGCGGCGTGAAGCCCGGCGAGGTGGAGCCGTAGACCGCCACCAGCGGGCGATTCAGGGCGGCGGCGACGTGCATCAGGCCGGAGTCGTTGGACACCACGGCATCGGCGCAGGACATCAGGTCGATGGCCTCGGCCAGCGAGGTGTCGCCGGCCAGGTTGCACGACTCTTCGCGCAGCCCTGGGATCAGGCGCTCGCGGATCTGCTCGCCGACCGGGTGATCGTTCTTCGAGCCGAACAACCACACTTGCCAGCCCTGGCGAATCATCGCCTCGGCCACGGCGGCATAGTGCTCCACAGGCCAGCGCTTGGCCTCGCCGAATTCGGCGCCCGGACACAGTGCCAGCACTGGACGGTCGAGCTGCAGGCCGAACTTGGCCAGCGCAGCCTCTCGGCTGGCGGCTTCGATGCGCAGGCTCGGACGTGGATAAGGTTGCGGCAATTCGGCGCCCGGCTCGAAGGCCAGGGCCATGAAGCGCTCGATCATCAACGGGTAGCGCGCCTTGTCGAGCTTGCGCACGTCGTTGAGCAGCAGGTAGCGCATCTCGCCGCGCCAGCCGGTGCGCTTGGGGATGCCGGCGAACCACGGCACCAGCGCCGACTTCAGCGAATTGGGCAGCAGGATGGCCTGGTCGTACTGGCCGGCCAGCGATTTGCCGATACGTCGCCGCGTGGCCAGCTCGAGCGCACCGTGGCCGAGCGGGAAGCTCAAGGCCTGGCGCACCTCGGGCATGCGTTCGAGGATCGGCCGGCTCCACTCGGGGGCCAGCACGTCGATCACGCATTCGGGATGACGTTGGCGCAGGCACTGGAACAGGGTCTGTGCCATCACCATGTCGCCGACCCAGCTGGGTCCGATGATCAGTATTCTCATGCTTTATCCAGAAACAGTCGGGGAGGCTGCAGGCTGCGTTTCAACCTGGCCTCCCCTCTTTATATTCAGGCTATTTGGCGGACAGTGTATCACCGGTGCTGCGCCATGGACCTTCGCGCCTGACAGGCCGCCCCGGCTACAGGCCCAGCTCGCTCCAGATCCGCCGCACCTGGCGACGCTCATCGACGAACTGTCCGGCATCGATCACCCCGGCCTGCTTCTGCAGGGCCTGGCGGTGCGAGGCCGAGCGGAAGGTCTTGTACACCTCGCGCAGCAGCACGGCGTCTGCGGCGGGCATCAACCCGGCCTGTTCGAGCTCTTCCAGAATGCGGATGTTATCGGTCCAGCGCAGCAGGGCCGGGTGCTCGTGGGACCAGGCCAAAGCGGCGTATTGCACCATAAATTCGATGTCCACGATACCACCGGCATCCTGCTTGATATCGAACGGCTGGCCCGGCTCGAAGGCATTGTCGGCGGTGCCGGCGACCGTCGCCTTGCTGCCCAGGCTGGCGCGCATCTTGGCGCGCATCTCGCTCACCTGCGCGCGCAGCGTGTCCAGCTCGCGGGGCTTGCCCAGCACCGCCGCGCGCACGCGTTCGAAGGCGGCGCCCACCTGCGGGCAGCCCACCAGCACCCGGGCGCGCACCAGGGCCTGGTGCTCCCAGGTCCAGGCTTCCTGCTGCTGGTAGCGCTCGAAGGCCCCCAGCGAGCTGACCAGCAGCCCCGACGCGCCGGAGGGGCGCAGGCGCATGTCGACGTCGTAGAGCTGGCCGGAGTTGGTCTGGGTGGTCAGCAGGTGAATGATGCGCTGGCCCAGGCGGGTGAAGAACTGCGCGCCGTCGATGGGCTTGGCGCCGTCGGTCTCGGCATTGGCATCGCCGTCGTGGATGAACACCAGGTCAAGGTCCGAGCCGTGCCCCAGTTCGATACCGCCGACCTTGCCGTAGCCGACGATGATGAAGCTCGGCGCGCACAGGCTGCCGTCGCTGCGCTTGGGTTGACCGTGGCGGGCAACGGTATGACGCCAGGCCAGGGCCAGCACTTGGTCGAGAATGGCTTCGGCGAGCCAGGTCAGGTAGTCGCTGACCTTCATCAGCGGCAGGTTGCCGCTGATTTCCGAGGCCGCTACGCGCAGGCTGTGGGCCAGCTTGAAATGCCGCAGCGCCTCCATCTGCTGCTCCAGGTCGTCCTCGGGAATTCGGGTCAGACGCTCACGCAACTCCGAGGCCAACTCCGGCGCCAGCGGCGGACTGAACAGCCGCCCTTCGTTGAGCAATTCGTCGAGCAACAGCGGGAAACGGGCGATCTGCTCGGCGATCCAGGGACTGGCCGCGCACAGCGTCAGCAGGCGGCGCAGTGCCCCTGGGTTCTCACTGAGCAGCACCAGGTAGGCCGAACGCCGCGCCACCGCTTCGACCAGCGGCAGCACGCGCTCGAGCACCAGGTCCGGATCCTGGTGCTCGACGGTCTGCGCCAGCAAGCGCGGAATGAAGGCATCCAGACGCTCGCGACCGAGGCGCTGCATCGAGCGCAGCGATGGACTGGTGCGCAGTACCGAAAGACGCCGCAACGCTTCGCCGGCCTGCTTGAAACCGGCCTCCTCGAGCTGCCGGCTGGCAGCCTCCTCGTCCTGGGCCTGCTCCCACAACGGCGACCACTCGCCCCCGACCACCAGCTCGCCTTCACCCTCTTCGTCGTCGGGGTCGGCGATTACCTGGCGGAAGTGCCAGTCGACGCGACCGCGCCAATGCATCAATTGCGCGTGGAAGGCGTCCCAGTCGGCGAAACCGAGCATATAGGCGATGCGCGCGCGGTCCAGCTCGGCGTCCGGCAGCATCTGTGTCTGCCGGTCGGCGATGGCCTGGATGGCGTGCTCGGTGTAGCGCAGGAAGCGGTAACCATCGCGCAGCTCGCTGACCACCGCCGGCGGCAGGTAGCCCTGGCCTTCCAAGGTGGCGAGAACGTTCAGCAACGGGCGCTGCTGCAGGCTCAGGTCACGCCCGCCGTGAATCAACTGGAACGCTTGGGCGATGAACTCCACCTCGCGGATGCCGCCCGCGCCGAGCTTGATGTTGTCGGCCATGCCCTTGCGTCGCACCTCCTGCTGGATCAGCTGCTTCATGGTGCGCAGCGCCTCGATGGCGGAGAAGTCCAGGTAGCGGCGGTAGACGAAAGGCCGCAGCATGTCCTGCAACTGAGCGCCGGCCTGCTGATCGCCCGCCACTACCCGCGCCTTGATCATCGCGTAGCGCTCCCAGTCCCGCCCCTGGTCCTGGTAGTACTGCTCCAGGGCATTGAACGACAGCACCAGGGCACCGGCCGAGCCGTAGGGGCGCAAGCGCATGTCGACACGGAACACGAAGCCGTCGACGGTGACCGGGTCCAGCGCCTTGATCAGCCGCTGGCCCAGGCGGGTGAAGAACGCCTGGTTGTCCAGTGCCCGCTTGACGCCCTCGGTCTCGCCGCCTTCCGGGAAAGCGAAGATCAGGTCGATGTCCGAGGACAGGTTCAGCTCCACCGCGCCCAGCTTGCCCATGCCCAGCACCACCATGTGCTGGGGCTGGCCGCTGCGGCTGCCGATGGGCGTGCCGAACTGCTGGCAGTGACGCGGGTACAGCCACTGGTAGGCTTCGTCGATCGAGGCGTCGGCCAGGTCCGAGAGGTCGCGGCAGGTCTCGCCGAGGTCGGCCTGACGGCTGAGGTCGCGCCAGATGATCCGCACCTGCTGGCGGTTGCGCGCACGGCGCAGGTTGCGCGCCAGCTCGTCTTCGCTCTGCGCCGCGTCGGCCGCTGCCTTTATATGGCTGCGTAATTGTCCGGGGGCATAGCCCTGCGCCAACTCACCGCGTGCGACCAGCTCCAGCAGCATGCCTGGCTCGCGCTGCACCTGCTCGAGCACGAACTCGCTGGCGGCAGCGACCTGGTCGAACTGAGCCCAGTGGGCATCGCTCAGGACGGCAGGGTCGAGGTCGGCGTGTGCCGCCAGGGCCTCGCGCAGGAATTGGCGGTTACGGGCGACCAGCGGTTGCAAGGCGGCGGGCAGATCGGACGGCAAAGGCAGGCGCATGGTCTATCCTTGATCGGCGTGAAAGGAGGGGTAGTCGCGGTGGAGGGGGAGAAGCGCCAAGGTTGGACTGTCATACAAAAGTGGTAAATAGCTGAAAAATACGAATCATTGGTACGATTCATCAGCAAACTTCGCACTAGCGTGCACATCCAACCACGAGGAACGATTTTCTCCACAACCCGGAAGGCGGCCACATGCCGCATTCCTGTAGTGTTACTACTCCCATGTATGCTCAAAAGCATGAAATGCCGAAGCATTTGTAGTAAAACTACACGGCGCCGGAAGACGCTCCGGCAAATCCAAGAATTCACGACGTCTGCCCAAAAGGCCAGTCGCAAACTCAGGCTTCCGATTCTGGTTGCCTTTCCGCCCTGGAGCAAGCCATGCAAGACCTCGATCCTATCGAAACCCAGGAATGGCTGGATGCCCTGGAGTCGGTCCTCGACAAAGAAGGCGAAGACCGCGCTCATTACCTGATGACCCGTATGGGCGAGCTGGCCACCCGCAGTGGTTCGCAGCTGCCCTATGCCATCACCACGCCATACCGCAATACCATCCCTGTCACCCACGAAGCACGCATGCCTGGCGACCTGTTCATGGAACGCCGCATTCGCTCGATGGTACGTTGGAACGCTCTGGCCATGGTCATGCGTACCAACCTGAAGGATTCGGACCTGGGCGGACACATCTCGAGCTTCGCCTCCAGCGCCACCCTGTACGACATCGGCTTCAACTACTTCTTCCAGGCCCCGACCGAAGAACACGGTGGCGACCTGATCTTCTTCCAGGGCCATGCCTCCCCCGGCATCTACGCCCGCGCCTTCCTCGAAGGTCGCATCAACGAAGACCAGATGAACAACTTCCGCCAGGAAGTGGACGGCAATGGCCTGTCCTCCTACCCGCACCCCTGGCTGATGCCTGACTTCTGGCAGTTCCCGACCGTATCCATGGGTCTGGGTCCGATCCAGGCCATCTACCAGGCACGCTTCATGAAGTACCTGGAGGCCCGTGGCTTCATCCCGGCCGGCAAGCAGAAAGTCTGGTGCTTCATGGGTGACGGCGAGTGCGACGAGCCGGAATCCCTGGGCGCGATCTCCCTGGCCGGCCGCGAGAAGCTGGACAACCTGATCTTCGTCATCAACTGCAACCTGCAGCGCCTCGACGGCCCTGTGCGCGGCAACGGCAAGATCATCCAGGAACTCGAAGGCGTGTTCCGTGGCGGTGGTTGGAACGTCAACAAGGTGGTCTGGGGCCGTTTCTGGGACCCACTGCTGGCCAAGGACACCAACGGTGCCCTGCAGCGCCGCATGGACGAAGTCATCGACGGCGAATACCAGAACTACAAGGCCAAAGACGGCGCCTACGTGCGCGAGCACTTCTTCAACACCCCAGAGCTCAAGGCCATGGTCGAAGACCTGTCCGACGACGAGATCTGGAAGCTCAACCGTGGCGGCCACGACCCGTACAAGGTGTATGCGGCCTACCACCAGGCGGTGAACCACAAGGAACAGCCGACCGTCATCCTGGCCAAGACCATCAAGGGTTATGGCACCGGTGCTGGCGAAGCCAAGAACACCGCGCACAACACCAAGAAGGTCGACGTCGACAGCCTGCGCAAATTCCGCGACCGCTTCGACATCCCGGTCAAGGACGCCGAGCTCGAGAACCTGCCGTTCTTCAAGCCTGAGGAAGGTTCTGCCGAAGCCAAGTACCTGGCCGAGCGTCGCGCCGCCCTGGGTGGCTTCGTGCCGCAGCGTCGCGCCAAGAGCTTCAGCGTGCCGACCCCGCCACTGGAAACGCTCAAAGCGATCCTGGACGGCTCGGGCGACCGCGAAATCTCCACCACCATGGCCTTCGTGCGTATTCTGGCGCAGCTGGTCAAGGACAAGGAAATCGGCCAGCGCATCGTCCCGATCATCCCGGACGAAGCCCGTACCTTCGGTATGGAAGGCATGTTCCGTCAGCTGGGCATCTACTCCTCGGTCGGTCAGCTCTACGAGCCTGTCGATAAAGACCAGGTGATGTTCTACCGCGAGGACAAGAAGGGCCAGATCCTCGAGGAAGGCATCAACGAAGCCGGCGCCATGTCGTCGTTCATTGCGGCCGGTACCTCGTACAGCTGCCACAACCAGCCGATGCTGCCGTTCTACATCTTCTACTCGATGTTCGGCTTCCAGCGTATCGGCGACCTGGCCTGGGCCGCTGGCGACAGCCGCACCCGTGGCTTCCTGATCGGCGGTACCGCCGGCCGTACCACCCTCAACGGTGAAGGCCTGCAGCACGAAGACGGTCACAGCCACATGATGGCGGGCACCATCCCGAACTGCCGCACCTACGATCCGACCTACGGCTACGAGCTGGCGGTGATCATCCAGGACGGCATGAAGAAGATGACCGAAGAGCAGCAGGACATCTTCTACTACATCACCGTGATGAACGAATCCTACCAGCAGCCTGCCATTCCGGCCGGTGCCGAGGAAGGCATCATCAAGGGCATGTACCTGCTCGAAGAAGACACCCGCGACGCCGCACACCACGTGCAGCTGATGGGCTCGGGCACCATCCTGCGCGAAGTGCGCGAGGCAGCGAAGATCCTGCGTGAAGAGTTCAACGTCGGTGCCGACGTGTGGAGCGTCACCAGCTTCAACGAACTGCGTCGCGACGGCCTGGCCGTGGAACGCGCCAACCGCCTCAAGCCTGGCCAGAAGCCACAGCAGACCTACGTTGAGCAGTGCCTGAGCGGCCGCAAAGGGCCGGTCATCGCCTCCACCGACTACATGAAGCTGTTCGCCGAGCAGATCCGCCAGTGGGTGCCGAGCAAAGAGTTCAAGGTCCTGGGTACCGACGGTTACGGTCGCAGCGACAGCCGCAAGAAGCTGCGTCACTTCTTCGAAGTCGACCGCCACTTCGTGGTGCTGGCTGCCCTAGAAGCCCTGGCTGACCGCGGCGAGATCGAACCCAAGGTTGTGGCTGACGCCATCGTCAAGTTCGGCATCGATCCGGACAAGCGCAACCCACTGGACTGCTGAGGAGTATTTTTAAGTGAGCGAACTCATTCGCGTACCTGACATCGGCAGCGGTGAAGGTGAAATCATCGAGCTGTTCGTCAAGGTCGGCGACCGCATCGAGGCCGACCAGAGCCTGCTGACCCTGGAGTCGGACAAGGCCTCCATGGAAATTCCAGCTCCCAAGGCTGGCGTGGTCAAGGAACTGAAGGTCAAGCTGGGCGACCGTCTGAAAGAAGGCGACGAACTGCTGGTGCTGGAAGCCGAGGGCGCCGCTGCGGCGCCTGAGGCGGCCGCCGCCGAGGAAAAACCCGCAGCCGCCCCCGCAGCTGCCGAGAAGCCGGCCGAACAGGCCGCTCCAGCGCCGGCGGCTGCCCCTGCGGCAGCCAGCGTGCAGGACATCCACGTGCCGGACATCGGCTCGTCGGGCAAGGCCAAGATCATCGAAGTGCTGGTCAAGGCGGGCGATACCGTCGAAGCCGACCAGTCGCTGATCACCCTGGAGTCGGACAAAGCGTCCATGGAGATCCCTTCCCCCGCCGCTGGCGTGGTCAAGGAAGTGATCGCCAAGCTGGACGACGAAGTCGGCACCGGTGACCTGATCCTCAAGCTGGAAGTGGCCGGTGCTGCGCCGGCAGCCGCTGCGGCCCCGGCCGAAGCACCCGCTGCCGCCAAGACCGAAGCCGCCCCAGGC
>NZ_JAUQOQ010000027.1:0-43429 GCF_030580795.1 Pseudomonas boreofloridensis
GTGGAAGGTATGTTTGCCGATGTCGATGCCGATCAGGGTCACGTTGCTCATGATGACGGTCTCCGAAGTAAAAACACCCTACGAAAGCGTACGCCTCGTAGGGTGCCGGGGTGACCATCTCATTAAGAGGGTCGCCGTAAAGGCGAAAAGGTGAATCAGCCCCACCCCAAAATCCGGATAATCACATCGCCCCTCAAAAAACCCAAAACCCACCCCTCACCCCACAATCCCCCGCACACAAAAATACAAAACCGAAGGCCCCATCAAACACCCCAACCCCGTATGAAAGGTCGCCGTCAAAGCCCCATAGGGCACCAACCGCCGATCAGTCGCCGCCAACCCCGCCGTCACCCCCGAAACCGTCCCCGCCAGCCCCCCAAACACCATCGCCGAACGCGGGTTATCCAAGGCCAGCACCCGCGCCGAAACCGGCGTGAACACCATGACCAGAATCGCCTTGATCAACCCAGTGGCAATCGACAACGCCATCACCTCGGAACTGGCCCCCAACGCCGCCCCCGTCACCGGCCCGACAATATAGGTCACCGCCCCCGCGCCAATGGTGGTCAAGCTCACCGCGTCGCGATAACCAAAACTCCAGGCCACAACCACCCCGACGATGAACGGCAGCACCGTTCCCAGCAGCAAGGCCACCGCGCCGATCACCCCGGCCTTGCGCGCTTCGGTCGCCTGGACCTCGAATGCCGTCGCGACGATGGCGAAATCGCGCAGCATCGCCCCACCCATCAAGCCAATGCCCGAGAACAAGGTCAGATCGGCCAGGCCCTTCTGCCCGCCGGTCAAGGTGCCCCCCACCCAGGCCAGGACCAGGCCGATGACGATGGCGATCGCCGACCCGTGCACCCGGCCAAACGTCAGGTACTTGGAGAGCATGACCGACACCCACATCACCGCCCCGACCACGGCAAACGCCGTGATCAGGTCGTTGTGCGCCAACGCTTTCTCAATGATCGACCACATCTCAGCGCCCTCCCGCCACAGCTGCCTGAGCAGGTACTGGCGCTTCGAGCGCCGGCAACGGCTCGCCACGGTGGCTGCGGCTGATCAGCGCGATGGTCGCGCCGCACACCAGCACCGCGCCCACCGCAGCCACCAGCGCCACTGGCCCGCCATGCAGTGCGGTCACCACGTTCTGCTGCGCCGCCATGGCCACCACCACCGGGATGTACATCGCGCCCCAGAAACCGACGCCGAACTCGCACTCCTTGCTCATGCCCCCGTTGCGGTGCATGTACAGCCGCGCGCAGATCAGCAGGATCATGGCGATGCCGACCCCGCCCACATTGGATTTGACGCCCAGCAGCACGCCCAGGAAGTCGCCGACGATGACGCCGGCCAGCGTGCAGACCGCCAGCAGAGCCACACCATAGATGATCATTATTGTTGTCCTCAGGTTGTATCGAAGTTGTTTGTTGTTGTCCTTCGAGCGCCAGCGCAGTCATCGGGTGTGAGCCACCTCCTGGCGCAACAGCGCCTCCAGCGTATCTGCACGGGTCGATTCGACGCTCAGCACCTTGCCGGCGTCGAACACCCGCCGCGCCAAGCCGCTGAGCACGCTGCCCGGAGGCAGCTCCAGGTGCAGCCGCACGCCGCGCTCCCAGGCGCTGCGCAAGGTGGCGCGCCAATCGACGCGGCGCGCCATGTTATAGGCCAGGTCTTCGCGCAGGCGTTGCGGGTCGAACAGCGCCCGCGCGCTGCTGCCGCTCAGGTAGGTGAGGCGCGGGCGCTGCAGCGTGACCTCGGCGAAGGCCTGTGCCAGGGTCGCCGCGGGGGCCTGCAGCAATGCACAGTGCGACGGCACGCTGACCGCCAGACGGCGGGCCACGCCCTGCCCCAGCGAGCGCACACGAGCGACCACCGCGCCCATGGCGGCATCGCTGCCGGCAATGACCAGTTGGTTGTCGCTGTTGACGTTGGCCAGGTAGACCTCACCGCCAACCTCGGCCAACACGCGCTCAAGCGTGGCCTGCTCCAGGCCACTGAGGGCGGTCATTCCGTAACCGCTGGGGTATGTCCGCTGCATCAGGTCGCCGCGCAGCGACACCAGGCGCACTGCGTCCTCCAGCTTTAACGCCTCGGCCGTGACTGCCGCTGCATAAGCGCCGATCGACAAGCCGGCCACGCAGGCCGGCGCTGGGCTGCGGCGCAACAGCCAGCGCGCCCAGGCCACCCCAGTCAGCAGCAGACACAGCTGCACCGCGCGGGTGTGCTGCAAGGCCTCGGCGCTGTCAAGCGCCAGTACCTGTTCGCCAAGCACCTCGCTGGCCGCCTCCAGCACGTCGCGGCTGCCTTCGGGTAAATGATGCAGCATGCCGGGCTGCTGGGCGCCTTGGCCGGGGAAGGCGAACAGACTGCTCATGTGGCCACCTCCTCAAGCGACCAGGGATCGCTCACCAATCGCGCTCCCGAAGCCGCTTTCAAGAGCACCTGGCGGGCACCGCTGGCCCATTCGCGCAGCGCGACAGCCCCCTGCGGGGTTTCGAGCTGCACATCGATCCGGCACGCCACTGCCTCCAGCGCGCCCAGCAAGTCACACGCCCGTTCACACGACAGCCGCTGCGGTGCGTGCAGCAGCACATCCAGATCGCTGTCGGCGTGCACCACCTCGATACCGCTGGCCAACTGGAAGCCGACACTGCCGGTTGGCCCCCAGCACCACCCCTGCGCGTCGAGGACAGCGGCGACCTGCGCCACCGCCTGCAATGCGGGTAGATCGGTGTCGCCCTGCCAGCGCAGGCGCTCGGGGGCGATCCGGCGCACGACCTGCGCCAGCGGCATGCGTGCGGCAAAGCGCTGCGCCCGTGATCGCCCGCGCAGACCGACCGCCACCCAGCCCGCCGCCTCCAGCGCGCGGCGCACCACCACCGGCTCACCGGCTGCCAGCGCCTGCCGCGCCCACGCTGGCGCGTCAGCGGGCAGCAGGTCCGGAGTCATGCCCCAGAGCAGGTCGTGGGGGCGCACGGCATTCATCTCAGGCCTCCTGCCACTGCGCCCGTAGACGCTGACGCACCGCGCGCGAGGCGCTGCGGTGCTGTCCCTGCAGACGCACGCTCAAGTCGGTGCACGTGCCAATGTCGCGTACCGCCTCGATCAGCACGTCACGCACCCGCGCCACGTCCTGGGCTGTCGGCGCCTCGGCGCTGGTCACGCCCACCCGCTGATGCAGCAAGCCCAGCGAGGCATAGCTGTCCAGGTCATAGGCCATCGGTGGCACCTCGGCGGCCAGCGCCTCGAGCGCCTCGACGCTGCGCAGGGTGATCCGCGCGGCGGCGGCCTTGCCCATGGCGTGCACCATCACCCCCTCGTCGTCCAGCGCGATCAGGCGCTGGGCCTGGTAACCATGGGCCAAAAACGCGCCGGACATGGCCTTGCCCACCAGCAGCCCGATCACCGGATGACCGGCCAGACGGGCCTGGGCATAGGCCTCGACCGCGCCGGCCAAGGCCTGATGAATGCCCAAGGCTTCCTCCCGCCGACCATAGGCCTGGCTCGGCACGTCGATCAGTGCCACCAGCACGCGCTTGTCGCCCTCACGATCGGCCTGCACCGCGTCATCCACCGCCTTGGCCAGACCCCAGCCTTCGAGCAGGCCCACCTCGCCATTGCGGGCGCGGGGAAAGGGATTGTGCGCATCGGGGACCACCGCGATGAAGCGCGCCGGGCGATTGTCCAGTTCGGCGTCGATTACCTGCACCGATGCTGGCAACCCCGCCAGCGGCTGACCTTCAGCCAGGTGCTGCAACCACTTCTGGGCACGGTTCATCAGGCTTCTCCTCGATACAGGGTACGCACGGCGGCGGCGTCCATTTGCGGGCAATCGCTCCCCAAGCGGGCCAGACGCTCAAGGAACTCGGCATGCCGGCTGGCACGCCGGGCGCTGGGTTGTTCGAGCAGGTGCAGTATCTGCTCACGGATCAGGTCGACGTCATCGGCCACATAGGCATCGGCCAGACCGCTGGCATGGCGCTGCTCACCCCCGGTCAGGCTCCAGATGAACGGTCGGTCGCGCGAATCGTATTCGCCGATACCGGCCTCCTGCTCGATCACCTGCGGCCCGTTCAGCCCCAGGCGCGCCTCGCGGGTCACCAGCAGATGGCTGCACAGTCCGGCGGCGATGGACATGCCGCCAAAGCAGCCGACGGACCCGGCGATGACGCCGATCACCGGCTGATGCGCGCGCAGCGCGACGATCGCGGCCTGGATCTCGGCGATCGCCGCCAGGCCCAGGTTGGCCTCCTGCAAGCGCACACCACCGGTCTCCAGCAGCAGCACAGCGCAGGTCGGGATGCCCTGGCGATTGTCTTCCACGGCCAACTCCAGCGCCGCGGCGATCTTCGCACCGCCCACCTCGCCCATGCTGCCGCCCTGGAACCCGCCTTCGATGGCGGCCACCACGGCGGGGCGCTGATTGAGCAGGCCTTTGGCGATGACCACCCCGTCATCGGCCTGCGGCACGATGCCCTGCAACGGCAGCCAGGGCGACATCAGGCGCTCGAACGGGCCGAGCAGTTCGCGCAGGCTCCCCGGATCGAGCACGGCGCCAGCGCGCTGGCGCGCGCCCAGCTCAACGAAGCTGCGGCTGCGCAGCAGGTGTTCGCGGTCAGTCATGATCGATCTCCTCGAAGCCTTGTTCCAGGCGCAGGCGCACCACGCCGGGGGTGGCACCGAAGTCATGGATGTCGATGTTCAGCGCAGGCCAGGCGCGGCCCTGGAACAGGCGATCGAACAACTGGCTCCAGCGCGCCTGGCTGCCATCGACCGAGGTCAGCACCTGGATCTGCAGACGGCCCGGCTGGCCCGGCTCGATCAAGACTTCCAGGTCGCCCGAGCTGACGCAGCCGACCAGGGCGCGGCCCCGGCCCGGCTGCGCGGCGGGAAATTCGAAGGTCAGGGTTTGCATGTCACAGGCTCCCGGCTTTGTCGAGGAACAGGCAGGCGGCCAGCAAATCGGCGGCCCCGCCCGCAGAGGCATTGAGGTGCAGCAGGCGCGCATCCAACGCGCGCAGGTGGCGACGGCCGGCCAGGCTGGCACTGCCACCGGCCTCCAGCACGGCCCGGGCGCCCTGCTGCAGGACTGCCAGGCCTTGCTCGCCGGCACGCCACAACACGCAGGTGTCGCTGAGCGCGGCCATGATCGCCAGCAAGGCATCCAGCCGCGCAGGGGTCTCGCCGACGCCGGCGGCGCGGCTGCGCAGCAGTTGCGGCAAGCCATGCCCGATGATCGCCGGGAAGCCCTGCTGGGCCTGCTCGCGGGCACCGCCGACACCGTAGCGGCGGCGCACGTGCAAGCCATGGCTGTCCGCGATCGGCGCGGCAGGATCCTCGATCAGCGCCAAGCGCCCTGCCCGCGCCGTCACACTCAGCGGGTCGCTGTCGGCCGGGTTCAAGGCCCACGCCGCCACCAGCAGGCCCAACGCCCAGATTGCGCCACGGTGGGTGTTCACCCCCGCCGTGGTGACCAACATCGCCGCTTCGCCTTCACGCCCCAGACGCCCCAGTTCGGCGCGCAATGGCGTGGCGATGTGGCCAAACCGTTGCGCGGCCTCGGCCATCTGCCGCAGGCACGGCCACAGCGACAGCGCCGAGGCCTGCATCAGCGCCAGGTTCATGTCGCCATGCGCGCCGCTGCCGCGACGGTCCACCAGACCGGGCTTGGGCGACAGCTCGGCCTCGTCGATCAGCGCGTCCACCGCCAGGTCCGCCAGGCGCTCCGCCAGACTCAAAGGGGCAAGCATGTTCGCTTTCATCACCAGCTCCTGAAACGTGCGGGCGGGTTGTAGAGGCCACCAGACCAGTCCACCAAGTCGGCGATGCTGCGCGCGGCCAGCAGCTCGCGGCTAGCGTCGGTGCGGCGAATGCCCAGGTCCTCGGGCAAGGCCACCAACCCTTCGCGGCGCAGGCGCTCGGTGTCCTTGGGGTCGTGACGCAGGCCGATGGCCGTGACGCCGGCCACCGCCGCGATCATCTGCTGGCGTTCTTCGAGGCTGCGCGCCTTGTACAGGTAAGCGATGCCTTCCTCGGTGAGCAGGTGGGTGACGTCGTCGCCATAGATCATCACCGGCGCCAGCGGCATGCCGGCTTTTTTCGCCACCGCCACCGCATCGAGGGTCTCGACGAAGGTCGGCTTGCCGCCTTCCTGGTAGGTCTCGACCATCTGCACCACCAGCTTGCGCCCGCGTTCGAGCAGGGTGTCCGGCACGGTCATGTCCAGCCACGCGGGGGTGGCATGGCGGCGTCCGCGCGGGTCGTGGCCCATGTTCGGCGCACCGCCAAAGCCCGCCAGGCGGCCCCGAGTGACGGTGGAGGAATGACCGTCGCCATCCACTTGCAAGGTGGCGCCGATGAACAGGTCCACCGCGTACTGCCCGGCCAGTTGGCACATCAGGCGATTGGAGCGCATGGAGCCGTCACGGCCGGTGAAGAACACGTCAGGGCGCTGGGCGATGTAGTCCTCCATGCCCAGTTCGGTGCCGAAGCAGTGCACGCTCTGCACCCAACCGGTCTCGATGGCGGGAATCAAGGTGGGGTGTGGGTTGAGTGTCCAGTTGCGGCAGATCTTGCCTTTGAGGCCGAGCGACTCGCCGTAGGTCGGCAGGATCAGCTCGATGGCGGCGGTATTGAAGCCGATGCCATGGTTCAGCGACTGCACCTGATGACGTTCATAGATCCCGCGAATCGCCATCATCGCCATCAGCACGTGCACTGGCTTGATATGCCGTGGGTCGCGGGTGAACAGCGGTTCGATGTAGAACGGCTGGTCGGCGACCACCACGAAATCGATCCAGGACGCCGGAATGTCCACCCTCGGCAGGTCGTCCACCCGGTCGACCAGCTGGTTGACCTGCGCGATGACGATGCCGTCGCTGAACGCGGTGGGCTCGACCAGTGCCGGCGTGTCTTCGGTGCTGGGGCCGGTGTAGAGATTGCCGTCCCGGTCGGCGCAGAAACCTGCCACCAAGGTCACGTTGGGGATCAGGTCCACCAACAGCCGCGAGTAGAGCTCGATGTAGGTGTGAATAGCGCCGACTTCGAGCAGCCCGTCTTCAAGCAACTGGCCGATGCGCTGGCTCTGCGGTCCGGCGAAGGAGAAATCGAGCTTGCGTGCGATGCCCCGCTCGAACAGATCCAGGTGCTCGGCTCGGCTGACGCTGGGCATGATCATGTGCAGGTCGTGCAGGCGCTCGGGATCGACCTTGGCCAGCGAGCGGGAGAGGAAATCGGCCTGCTTCTGGTTGTTGCCTTCGAGCACCACGCGATCGCCTGGGGCGATCAGCAACTCCAGCGCCTCGACGATCCGCTCGCTGGGCAGTACCCGGCCCTCGGCCAAGTGACGCACCCGTTCGAGGCGGCGCTGCTTTTCGCTGCGCCGTCTCGACCAGTGCGGCGGCGGTGGATGCTGTGTTGTGGTCATGGGTGACTCCACGGATTCGCTGTCGTGGAGTCACCTTAGGCCTGGGCGTGGGGGGCATCAATCAAGCACGGCGGCAGTTCATTACGCTGAGCGTAACGGTTGCCAACGTGGTTACGGCGAGATCGGGTCACTCGCCGGGTAGGTTTCGTCCAGCGCATTGTCGACGCTCTTTTCGTCCGGCTGGGTCGCTGCGCCGCAGCCGCAGTCGCCCATGCGGCAGTGCTCGCCGTGCGGGTGACCGCTCGCGCAGGCCTCACAGCAGTAGGCCTTGCCGTCGTGGGAGAAGGCGTTGGCGTCAACCGTGCAGGAACAGTGGTTACAGGCGCAACGTTGCTCATTCATGGCGGTGCTCTCCATCGGCGTTCGAATCGTCATCGGTCCACGGCTTGCCGTCGAGGGGCTTGACGTGGGCCAGTTCGGCTTCGTCCAGGCCATTGCCACCGGCAATTTCATCGGCATCCACTTCGCGCAGGTTCATGTCGGCGGGCCCATCATCCTCGGCCGAATCCTGGGCGTCACGGGCACCCGGAACGCCGTAAAGCGTGTCCAGGCTCAGGTCGTCCATGGTCACGTTGTCCTCGTGCAAGCTCTCGGTCAGCGCCTCGCCCCCGCTCATGCCGCTCTCGGCGACCCGCTCTGGGGAGAAATCCTGCTCCGCCTCGGCATCGGGGCGTTCGTCGCCCACACGCCCACGGCGTTCATCCTTGCGCTCGCTGAAGTCCAGCTCACGGATGCTGCCCATGCGGTCTTCGGTGTCGTCGATTTCCTGGGGGCGGTATTTCTCGTCGTCTGCTTGGGCCATGGCGGCTCTCCGGTCAAGTGCGTTCAAGCGGTCGACTCTGCGCGGCTCGGGAAAATTCAGATTTTCAGCGTGCATGTCGTCGTCATGCGTCCAAGCCAGCGGCCAGTCAGCCCGGTCCGTCGCTCGCCGCGGCGAGAAGTGCTACCAGCATGTCGCTGATAGGGGTGGCAATACCATGGGCTCGCCCGTAACGCGACACGACGCCGTTACGGATGTCCCACTCCAGCGGTCGGTTGGCTTCACTGTCGGTCAGGATGGAGGTCCCCATGTCGCTGGGGAAGGCCTGAAATTGGTCGAGAATCGCTTGGGGCACGTCGTCGCGCAGGTTAGCGCCTTCGGCGCGAGCGACGGCCAGGCACTCCTGCAGATAAGCCAGTGACAACCTGGAGATATCGCTCCTGGCGTACATGCCCGCGCGACGCTGGGTGAGTGCCATCAGACCGGCCAGGGCGTTTTGGAGCAGCTTGCGCCACGCCACCGTCTTGAAGTCGGCGCTCAACTCGACGCCGCATCGCGTGCCACGCAGTGCTCGCACGACCACCTCGGCAGCGGGAATGTCCGGCAGGCTCAGGCGTGCCTCTCCACGCAGGCGAACCGAGCCGTCGGCCTGTGCCTGGGCAGGAAACCAGACCACTGCGGGCACCACACGCGCCTCGGCCAGGTGGGCAGACACGGCCTGCACCTGCTCGACGCCATTTTGCAGGACGCACACGACGGTCTGCGGACCGCTCAGGGCCGACAGCCAAGCGGCCGCTGCGTCGGTTTGGGTCGCTTTGACCGCAAGAAAGACTACATCAAAGCCTGGTCCGATCTGATCGGGACTCGTCTGCACGGGTCCGGGAACGCGGATGCTGCGCTCGCCATCCAGCAGCGTGAGTTCATCGCGCGGCCGTCGACCACATAACACCGGCGTGCGGGCGCATTCGTGCAACATGGCCGCCAGAGTGATACCGATGGCACCAGGGCCGACGATAGCCACAGACACGCAATGATTGTTGGTCATGGACGGATGCTCCTGAAAGCGTTGAAAACTGGGTTGAGTCTTTCGCCATGCCATGTAATAAATAACAAATGGATGAAAAGAATGGTAACGAAATTTCAAATAGCTCGACACGCATCGCCCAGTGGCTAAGCAGCGTTCAGGCCCGAAGCGGGGATCTGGCCGCCAGCGAAAGCAAGGTCATTGCCCTGCTGATGGCCGATCCCTTGTTCGTCGGTACGAGCACAGCTGCGCAGGTCGCCGCCCGCGCGGGCGTCTCTGCGCCAAGCGTGGTACGCGCTGCACGGGCAGTGGGCTTCGGCGGCTTCGCCGAACTCAAGATCGAGATCGCACGGGCACGGGGTACAAACCAATTCTTCGCACCTCCACAGGCGCTCGGAGCCAATGCAACGTCGGTTGACGTGATCCAGTCTTCGATCCATGCCGGCACTCACGCCCTGGATGCGCTGTTGGGCGCGCTGGACATCGCAGCGCTCGACCGAGCGGTTGAAGCGCTGCGCTCTGCCAGGCAAGTGATCGCCTTCGGCGCCGGCCCGTCCTCCATCGTGGCCGCCGACGCCGTCTTCCGCCTGCGTGCGGTGGGCGTAACGACGGTCGGCATCCAGGACCATCTGTCAGCGATGATCGCTACACGCCTGTTAGGGCAGGACGATGTCGTGATCGCCGTCAGCTCGACCGGACGCACAGCCACCACACTCGCCGTTGCCGACGCTGCGTCTTCGGCCGGGGCCTCACTGATCGCCATCACCAATCAGTACGGCACGCCACTGGCCAATCTCGCGGACTCCGCTCTGGTGATCGGCGGCGCACCGCTGCCGGCGCAAATGGCTGCCGCCGGCAGTCGGCTGGCCCAGCTAGTGGTCGTCGACTCGCTGGTCACGGCGCTCGCCATGCGCGACCCTGAGCGCAACCGTCGAGCCGAGCGGGCCGGTATCGACCTGCCCGATATCGACTGATGGGCCTCGACACAATAGCGCTCGTGCTCATCGCAGCCACCGCCCATGCGCTGTGGAACGTCGCCGCGAAGTACAAGCGTGGCGACACTTTGCTGTTCGTCTGGGCCTATACCTGCGCCAGCGCGCTAGTGTGCCTGCCGATCGCCTTGGTACTGATGGCCGAGCAACACCAAGCACTCGATGGCCGGCTCCTGGTCGCATCCGTCGTCTCGGCGCTACTGCACATCGTCTATTCGCTCATCCTCCAAGCTGGCTACGACCGCGCAGAGCTTGGCGTGGTGTATGCAGTCGCCCGTGGCTCGGGTCCACTGCTGACCATGGTGATCGCGGTTACCCTGCTCGGGGAGCGACTAGGCTTGGCAGCGATGTGCGGCGCGTTGCTCATCGTCATCGGGATCTTCGTCGTCGTCGGACAGGTTTTCGGGGGCGCTGGCCGCCTGCTGTCCCCAGGCGTGTTCTGGGGTGTGGCGACCGGGACCAGCATTGCCGGATATACGTTATGGGACAGCCACGCTGTCACCGGGTGGCATTTACCGCCGGTCAGCTACTACGCCGGCACGCTGCTGCTACAGGGCCTGATCCTGACCCCTTTCGCGTTGAGACGCCGGCATGGCATTGCGGTCGCGCTGCGTGCCAACGCAGCGCCGATCCTGGCCGTCGCCCTGCTCTCCCCGCTGGCCTATGTGCTGGTGCTGACCGCCATGCAGCGCGCACCGGTGGCACTGGTCGCGCCGATGCGCGAGTCTTCAATCGTCATCGGTTCATTCCTGGCGTGGTGGTTTTTTCATGAAGGCCACCTCGCACGGCGCATCCTCGGAGGGCTGATCGTGCTGGCCGGAATCACGGTGATCAGTCTTTTTTGAACTCTGCCTGTTCCGATCGCCTCAACCAGAGACCGATCCGCGAACGTCCCGGAGTTCGTCATGGCCAAGCCGCTGCAGGAATACCAGCGCAAGCGCGATTTCAAGGCCACGCCCGAGCCCTCTGGCAAGGGCCGTCGCCAAGCCGCAGACCATGCGCTGCAGTTCTGCATCCAGAAGCACGACGCCAGCCACCTGCATTACGACTTCCGCCTGGAGCTGGACGGTGCACTCAAGAGCTGGGCGGTGCCCAAAGGGCCGTCACTGGACCCCAGCGTGCGTCGCCTGGCCGTACACGTTGAAGATCATCCGCTGGATTACGCCGACTTCGAAGGGCACATTCCCGAGGGTCATTACGGCGCCGGCGATGTGATCGTCTGGGATCGGGGCGTGTGGCAGCCTGAAGGTGATCCGCAGGCGGCCTATGCCAAGGGCAAGCTGCGCTTTCGCCTGCAAGGGGAGAAGCTCGGTGGAACGTGGAATCTTTTTCGCACGCGCCTGGAAGGCAAGAAAGAACAGTGGATGCTGGTCAAGTCCGAGGACGATCACGCCCGTAGCGAGGACGACTACAGCATCGTCGAGGACCAACCCGACAGCGTCGTCAGCGATCGCACCCTGGCGCCGCGCACGCGCAAGACCGCAAAGTCCACACCCGCTCGGGCGAAGAAAGCCAGCCTGCCCCAGACACTGCAACCACAACTGGCCACGCTGGTGGACGCCCCGCCTGCGGGCGACTGGCGCTATGAAGTGAAATTCGACGGCTACCGCATTCTTGCGCGAATCGACGGCCAGGATGTGCGCCTGTTGACCCGCAACGGCCATGACTGGAGCGCGCGCATGCCGCGGCTGGTGGACGCCCTGCGTGCGCTGTCCGTGGACAGCGCCTGGCTCGACGGTGAGGTGGTGGTCAACGGCGATGACGACGTCGCGGATTTCCAGGCGCTGCAAAACGCCTTCGACCGCGATGACGACCACGCCATTCGTTATTACCTGTTCGACCTGCCCTTCCTGGGCGGCAAGGACTTGCGCCCGGTGCCGCTGTCGCAGCGCCGAGACGCGCTGCAACAGCTCCTGGCGAACGATGCATCCGATGTGCTGCATTACTCCGGCGACTTCGATCAACCGCTCGACTCGCTGCTCGACAGCGCCTGTCGTCTGGGGCTCGAAGGCCTGATCGGCAAACGTGCCGACAGCCCCTACAGCGGCCAGCGCAGCCGCGACTGGATCAAGCTCAAATGCACGCGGCGCCAGGAGTTCGTCATCGTCGGCTACACCGACCCCAAGGGCAGCCGCACGGCCTTCGGTGCCCTGCTGCTGGCCCTGCACGACGCCGACAGCGGCGAGTTGCGCTACGCCGGTCGAGTCGGCACCGGGTTCAGCGCCGCCACCCTGAAAACCCTCCATGCCCAGCTCAAGCCCTTGCACAGCGCCAAGCCTGCACTAGCGAAGCCGCCCAGCGGTACCCAGGCCCACGGCGTGCACTGGCTCAAACCACGGTTGCTGGCTGAGGTCGCCTACGCCCAGATGACTCGCGATGGTATCGTGCGCCACGCGGTGTTCCACGGGCTGCGCGACGACAAGCCAGCCACTGCCATCGACCTGGAACAACCCATGCCCAAGCCCGCCGCAAAGCGCCGCAAGGCCGAGCCTGAAGCCCTCGGCGATCTGCACCTGACTCACCCGGACCGCGTCATCGATGCAACCACCGGCGTGACCAAGCGTCAGGTTCTGGAGTACTACGCTCAGGTGTCCGAATGGCTGCTGCCACAACTCAAGGATCGCCCCGTAGCCTTGGTGCGCGCACCTGAAGGACTGAGCGGGGAGCTGTTCTTCCAGAAACATGCCGGGCAACTGCACCTGCCTCACGTGCGCACGTTCGACAAAGCCCAGGCGGGACAGGCTGCCATGGTGCTGAACCGGGTCGACAGCGTGCTGGGCGCCGTGCAGATGAACACCCTGGAATTTCATACCTGGAACGCCACGACCCGGGACTTCGACAAGCCCGACCGCCTGGTGCTCGACCTGGACCCGGATCCGGCGTTGCCCTGGAAAGCCATGGTCGAAGCCACCCAATTGACCCTCACCTTGCTCGAAGAGTTGGGCCTGAAGGTGTTCCTCAAGACCAGCGGCGGCAAAGGCATGCACCTGGTGGTGCCGCTCACCCGACGCGCATCCTGGGAGCAGGTGAAGGCGTTCAGTCATGCCCTGGTGCAACACATGGCGGACGTGTTCCCTGATCGCTTTTCGGCCGTGTCCGGCCCGAAGAATCGGGTGGGTCGGATCTTCATCGACTATCTGCGCAATGCCCAGGGCGCAACCACCGTCAGTGCCTATTCCTTGCGCGCGCGCGATGGACTGCCTGTGTCGGTGCCGATCTGGCCCGAGGAACTGGCGCAGCTCAAAGGCGCTGACCAGTGGACCCTCGTCAACCTGCACGAACGCCTGGCCGACCTCGACGACCCTTGGGCGCAGATGAGCACGACCCGCCAATCGATCACCGCGCGCATGCGCAAGCAACTGGGAATGGACGCCACCGCATGAACAGTGATCCAACCATCGACTCAACACGCTTGGCGTCTGTGCTGCGCGCCTTCGGCGAGCGCAGCCAGGCCCTGCATCTGGACCCTGGATTGGCCACGCTGATGCAGGCAATGCAGGCCGAGGCACTCGATGAGCTGCCCCTGCCCGGCCAAGGCCAGACCTTGCAACGCTGGCAAGTGCTGGCACGCATCGGCGGTTGTGACCTGGCGCTGGCCAAGCTGTACGAGGGCCATACCGATGCCTTGGCGATTCTGGCCGAGTGCGGTGTCGCCCACTTGGCCGGCGATGGCCTCTGGGGCGTGTGGGCAGCGGAGCCGCCCGACGCAAGGGCCCGAATCGTCGCCCGGGACGGCGAGCAGGTCCGACTGCAAGGCGCCAAGGCCTGGTGTTCCGGGGCCTTGCAGATCGACCGGGGGCTGATCACTGCCTGGACTGCAGACGAGAAGCCGCAACTGGTGGCCATCGACCTGCCGCATCCTAGCCAGCGCGTGAGTACCGACCCTTGGCAGGCCCAAGGCATGGCGGCCACCGCCAGCGTGACCCTCAACTTCGACGACTCCCCTGGCATTGCTGTCGGCGCGCCGGGACAGTACCTGTCGCGCCCCGGCTTCTGGCAAGGCGGTGCGGGCATCGCCGCCTGCTGGTACGGGGCCGCCGCAGCGATCGCCGATTACCTGCGCGAACATTGCCGCACGCCCCGTGCCGATGCCCATGCCCACGCGCATCTGGGCGCGGTGGACAGCGCCTTGCTCGGGGCACGTACCGCGCTGCGCGAGTGCGCGGCGTGGATCGATGCCCACCCTGTGGCCGATGCCAGTTACCCAGTGCGTCGCACGCGGGCTCAGGTCGAGCAGGCGGCCGAGCAGGTTCTGCACCATGTCGGGCGCGCACTGGGCGCCACGCCGTTCTGCCGCGACAGTCACTTCGCCCGGCTCAACGTCGATCTACCCGTGTACCTGCGCCAGAGCCACGCCGAGCGCGACCTGGCAGCCCTTGGACAACAGCTGGCGCAGCGCCCAGCAGGAGACTGGCAGCTATGAGCGAGAACCTTATCCAGGCCAGCGCTGGCACGCCCTGGAGCGAATGGCAGAAGTCCGCCCACCTGGCCTGCGCCGCCTGGATCACCCCCGAACAGCTGTGTCCGCCTGGGCGTCGCCTGGTCCTGGTGGCGCCGCATCCGGACGATGAGATCCTCATGGCGGGCGGTCTGCTCAGCCATTTCCAGGGGCGTGAGCAGGACCTGATCCTGATCTCCGCCACCGACGGCGAAGGTAGCCATCCTGGCTCCGAGCACTGGAGCGAGCGACGCTTGCGCCACCAGCGTCCGCTGGAAAGTCAGCATGCCCTGCAGCAGCTCGATCTGCAGTTGCGCGAGCTGGACTGGCGGCGCCTGAACCTCAAGGACGGCGCCCTGCCCCGCGACGAGCCGTTCCTGGTCAATCACCTGAGCCAACTGCTGCAGCCGGGCGACCTGCTGATGTGTCCTTGGCGCCTGGACGGCCACTGCGACCATGACGCCGTGGGCCGCGCCTGCGCCCAGGCGGCCCAGGCGCGCGGTGCGGAGCTGGCCGAGGTGCCGGTCTGGGCCTGGCACTGGGCGCAGGCCGATGACCCGCGCCTGCCATGGCAACGCGCACGGCGGATCCAGTTGAGCGACGCCAGCCTGGCGCGCAAGCGTCAAGCCATCGCTGCCCACGTCAGCCAGTTGCAGGCCGATGACGACCGTCCGCCGGTGCTGTCCGCCAAGCTGCTGGAATGCCTGCTGCAACCCTTTGAACTGGTGTTTCTCTGAAGAAGGATCTGCCATGAGCCTCGATGCCGAGTATTTCGCCGACCTGTACGCCCGCAACGAAGACCCGTGGGCCTTTCGCACCCGCTGGTACGAGAAGCGCAAGCGCGACCTGGTGATGGCCAGCCTGCCGCGCCAGTGCTACGAACGGATCTTCGAACCGGCTTGCGCCAACGGTGAACTCAGCGCGCTGCTGGCCGAGCGCTGCGCCGGGCTGCTGTGCCAGGACCTCGATCAAACGGCGGTCGAGCTGACCCGCGCGCGCCTGGCCGATGCGCCCCATGCCAGCGCTGAACAGGCGCGCCTGCCGGGAGACTGGCCGGGCGGCAGCTTTGACCTCATCGTGCTCAGCGAAGTGGGCTACTACCTCGATGCACGCGCCTGGCGGCAGGTCATCGAGCAGTCGGTGGCCAGCCTGAGCTATGACGGCGGGCTGCTTGCCTGCCACTGGCTTCATCCCATCGCCGGCTGCCCGCAGGATGGCCGCGAAGTGCACGCGCGGCTGGCCGAGTACCTGCCGCTGTACCGCGTGTTCCGCCACGAGGAAGCGGACTTCCTGCTCGAGTACTGGTCGTGCCAACCCAGCGTGGTCGACCTGGACGAGACTTGCCTATGATCGCCGTCATCATTCCCGCGCATAATGAGGCCCGACGCCTGGGCCGCTGTCTGAAAGCGGTGAAAGCCGCCGCACTCGCGGCGCAGACGGCGGGTCACGAGGTGCAGATCCTGGTGGTGCTGGATCGCTGCAGCGACACCAGCGGGCGCATCGCCGAGCGCCACGGCGTCGACACCTTGAGCCTGGACGCGGGCAACGTGGGCTGCGCCCGGCGTGCCGGCGCCGAGGCCATGCTCGAGCGCGGCGCCCACTGGCTGGCCTGCACCGATGCCGACAGCCGCGTGCCCGCGCATTGGCTGATGTGGCAACTGCAATGCGAGGCCGAGGCCGTCTGCGGCACGGTGCACGTGGACCGCTGGGAGCCTTGGCAGGACGCTGCGCTGCGCCGCCTGTACCGCAGCCGCTACGAAGCTCGCGAAGGACACCGACACATTCATGGGGCCAATCTCGGCATCTGTGCCCAGGCCTATCGGCGGGCGGGCGGTTTCCAGCCGTTGCCGGCCCATGAGGACGTGCAGTTGGTGCGCGCGCTGGAAGCCAATGGCGCGCAGATCGCCTGGACCGCACGCAACAGCGTGGCCACCAGCAGTCGTCGGGACAGCCGGGCACGGGAGGGATTTGGGGATTATCTGGCGCAGTTGGCGGGGTCGTGAGTCGATACCGCCAGAAAGAGAGGCTGGGGCCTGGCGATCAGGCCCGCAAGGTAGGCTCAGGGACGCAGCTTCGGCTCCACGTCGCGCAAACGGTCATTGATCTCGCGCGTGTCGTTTTCCAGTTCCTTGACCTCAGTCGGCGTGATGACCTTGTCCACGGTTTCGGTGGCAGGGTTAGGACGCTCCAAGGCAGGACCCTCGTTGCGCTCGCCCTTCTGCAGGCGATCCGAAGACACGGCATCGGGCACTTTATCCTGCGGCTGTTGGGGATCATGGGATTTCATTGCATACCTCCGCGATTCACTGACTGATGTTCAGCAGAACCCGCTGCGCTTGGAAGGTTCGATCGGGTATCGCTGAACGACGCCTGCAACAGCGAGGCGATACGCCCGCCCCCTAGGCCGGCCTGGACCAGGCACTGGTTGGCCGCGGCCAGGTGCGCATCGAGGCGCTGGCGGGTGCCCTTTTCGCCGCACAGGGCAAATAGCGTCGACTTGCCTTGATCCTTCAGGCAGTCCTTGCCGGTGTCGCTGTCGCCATCCTTCAGGTCGTCCAGCAACTGGAACGCCTGCCCGAGTTCCTCGGCGAAGGCATGCAGCGCGCGGCTGACGTCAAGCGAGGCATTGGCCATGCGGCAGGCCATCTCGACGATGGCACCGAACAGCACACCGGTCTTGAGCTGGTTGGTCTCGGCGATCTGCTCGGCGGTGCGCGGCGTCGCGCCATCGCGCAGGTCCTGCAACTGACCTTTGACCAGGCCCTGCACGCCGATGGTTTCCGAGAGCGTCGCCACCAGGGCGTTGCGCACGCGTGGACTGAGGGTTTCCAGCGCCGACAGCAGGCCGAAGGCGCGCGAAAGCAAGGCAATCGCCGCAAGGATCGCCACGTCTTCGCCAAAAGCCCGATGCAGGGTCGGCCGTCCGCGACGCAACGCGGCGTCGTCCATGCACGGCAGGTCGTCCAGCACCAACGAGGCCGCATGCACCATTTCGATGGCGCACCCGGCCTGCAAGGCGGCCTGCGGACAAGCGCCGAGGTCTTCGACCAGCAGCGCCAGCAGCAGCGGACGCAGACGTTTGCCCGGCGCCAGCGTGCAGTGGCGCATGCCTTCGGCCAACAGGTCGCGCTCGTGGCCGACCGCAGGCAACAGTTGCTCAAGGCGCGTTTCGAGGGCCCCACGCAAGTGGGCGAGGTGCTCGGCAAAATCGGTGTCGGTCAGCGCCGCCGCGCAGGTGATGGTCGTCATTCCGGCCTCTGGATGCAGGCGGCACACAGGCCGCGGTGAAAAGGAACGACTGGCAGGTGCCGTTGCCTGATGCTGTGCAGTTTTTTCAGCTTAGCTATACACAGCCCTCTATGTTGTATAGCTCGCTTCAGCACAGACCTCACCTGTGCGCAGATGATTCCATGCTAGGGAGCCGGCATGAACGAAAACATGCTCAGTCAACGCAAGAACGATCACTTGGACATCGTCCTGGCCTCTGCTGCCGGAAACCCGGGCGATGATGGCGCCGGTTGGTCGGCGCTGCGCTTCGAACACTGTGCCCTGCCGGAGCTGGACCTGGACGCCATCGACCTGAGTACCCACCTGTTGGGCAAGGCGTTGCGCGCACCGCTGCTGATCAGTTCCATGACCGGCGGCGCCGACCGCGCCGAGGCCATCAACCGGCACCTGGCAGAAGCCGCCCAGGCGCTGGGCATCGCCATGGGCGTCGGCTCCCAGCGCGTGGGCCTGCGCAGCGGCAATGACCAGGGCCTGACGGCTGAATTGCGGCGCCTGGCGCCGGACATCCTGCTGCTGGCCAACCTCGGTGCGGCGCAATTGCGCGAAGTCGATGGCCTGGAACTGGCGCAGCGGGCGGTGGATAGCGTGCAGGCCGACGCCCTGATCGTGCACCTGAACCCCTTGCAGGAAGCGGTGCAGGCCGAAGGCGACCGCGACTGGCGTGGCGTGCTGGGGCGCATCGAAGCGCTGGCCAAGGCGCTGCCGGTGCCGCTGATCGCCAAGGAAGTGGGCAGCGGCATCTCGCCGACGGTGGCGCGCCAACTGGTCGAAGCGGGCGTCAGTGTCATCGACGTGGCGGGTGTCGGCGGCACCCGTTGGGCCGCAGTGGAGGCTGCGCGTGCCGCCAGCCCGGCCGACCGCGCCGTCGCGCTGGCCTTCGCCGACTGGGGTATACCCACCGCCCAGGCGGTGCTGAGCGTGCGTCGGGCGTTGCCCGGCGTGGGACTGATCGCCTCCGGGGGTGTTCGCGACGGCATCGATGCGGCCAAGGCCATTCGTCTCGGCGCCGACCTGGTCGGCCAGGCCGCAGGGGTGCTGGAGGCGGCCACCCGCTCCAGTGAAGCGGTGGTCGAGCACTTCCACGTGCTGATCCGCCAGTTGCGCATCGCCTGCTTCTGCACCGGCTCGGCCGACCTGGCGCAGTTGCGCCGAGCACGGCTGCTGACTCAGGCGCCGCTGCCGATATGAGCCACTTCGCCGTCGTTGCGCCGACCTACCCCAGCCACTTCAGCGCCTTGCAGGCACTGGGTCTGGCGTTGGTCGAACGCGGCCATCAGGTCACCTTCATGCAGCAGCACGGCGTCGCCGGTTGGCTCGATGACCCAGGCATCGGCTTCGTCGGCTTAGGCCCGCAGGCGCGTGGCGAGGCGGATGTCGCCCAGGCTCTGCGCCTGGCCGGACGCACAGGCAATCCCTGGCACCTGTACCGGCTGATTCGGCAGATGGCCGACAACAGCGCGTTGCTGTGCGAGCACCTGCCGGACGCCTTGCGCAAACATCAGGTCGACGCGTTGATCTGCGACCAGATGGCCCCTGCGGGTGCACTGATCGCCGAGGCGCTGCATCTGCCGAGCGTGTCGGTGGCCTGCGCGTTGCCGGTGAATCGCGAAGCGGGAATACCCTTGCCGGTCGTCCCCTTCGCAGCGGGTACGGATGCCCGCGCGCTGCGCCTGCAAGCCGGCAGCGAGCGCGTGCATGACGGGCTGATGACACCGCTGTCGAAGGTATTGATGCGCGCTTGCCGGCACCATGGGCTGGCGCCCAGAGGCCAATTGCATGCCTTTCTCTCGCCATTGCTGCAACTGAGTCAAATGCCCGCTGGCTTGGACTTCCCACGCCAGCACTGGCCCGCCCATGCACATGCCCTCGGACCGCTGCGCCGCACCACGCGCGAGGCGCCCGGCACCTGGCCGATCAGCGCCGAACGGCCGCTGGTGTTCGCCAGCCTCGGCACCCTGCAAGGGCATCGCTTCGACCTGTTCGAGCGCATCGCCAGCGCCTGTCAGCACCTCGAGGTCCAACTGCTGCTCGCCCATTGCGGCGGACTCGATGCCCAGCAGCAGGCTCGTTTGCAGGCCCGCGGCGCAACCTTCGTCACCGATTTCGCCCCTCAGCAGTGGGCGGTGCGGCGCGCCGATGTGGTGATCAGCCACGGCGGCCTGAACACTGTGCTCGACGCTGCCGTGGCCGGCACCCCGCAACTGGTGCTGCCGATCGCCTTCGACCAACCGGGCGTGGCCGCGAGGGTCGAGCATCATCGTTTCGGCCTGCGTCTGCCGCACCGGGCCAGCCGTGCGCGGATCGCCCAAGCCTTGAATGAACTGCTCCAGGCGCCAGCGGGCCGCTTCAGGTCGCTGGCCGAGGACTCAGCAGCCTTGGACGGCGCACAACGCGGGGCACAGTTGATCGAACAGGCGCTGGCCAGCGGCCGCGCGGTCCTGAACGAGGAGGCAACGTGCGCTTCGATCTGATTCTCGCCGGCGGCGGCTTGGCCAACGGTTTGATCGCCTGGCGCCTGCGCACGCTGCGCCCGGAACTCAACATCCTGTGTCTGGAACAGGCCCAACGCCTGGGCGGCAATCACACCTGGTCATTCCATGACGCCGACCTCAGCGCCGCGCAGCAACGCTGGATCGAGCCGCTGGTGGTCAAGCGCTGGCCGGCCTATCAGGTGCACTTCCCGGCCTTCTCGCGCAACTTGCCCTGTGGCTACGCCAGCCTCGACAGCGAGCGCTTCGCCGAGGTGCTGACCCCAGCGCTGGGCCTGAGCCTGCGCACCGGCTGTGCGGTGGCCAGCGTGGCCGCTGATCACGTGCTGCTGGACGATGGCAGGCGACTGGAGGCGCGTGTGATGATCGATGGCCGTGGCGCTCGACCCAGTGCGCACCGGGTGCTCGGGTATCAGGCTTTCGTCGGTCAACTGCTGCGCCTGGACCGCCCGCATGGCCTGCAGATCCCCGTGTTGATGGACGCACGGGTCACCCAGGGTCAGGGCTACCGGTTCGTCTACCTGCTGCCGTTCAGCGACGACACCGTGCTGGTGGAGGACACCCACTACGTCGATGACGCCGCGCCGTCCGCCGACACCCTGCGCCAGCACATCGCCGAGTACGTGCACCAGCAAGGCTGGTCGGTGGCGGCCTGCCTGCGCGAGGAACAGGGCGTGCTGCCGATCACCCTCGCCGAGGACCTGCCTGGCGCCTGGCGCGAGGCCGGCGGCCTGCCCTGCTCCGGCCTGCGCGCCGGACTGTTCCACAGCACCACTGGCTACTCGCTGCCGGACGCCGTGCGCCTGGCCGACTGGCTGGCGACCCAGCCGCTGGATGACAGCGCCCAACTGGCGACGGCGCTGGGTCAGTACGTGCACCGTCACGGCCAGCGCCAGGGCTTCTACCGACTGCTCAACCGCATGCTGTTTCTCGCCGGCCGCCCGCAGGATCGCTGGGGCGTGCTGCAGCGTTTCCATCGCCTCCCGGCACCGTTGATCGCACGTTTCTACGCCGGTCACAGCACCTGGCGCGATCAACTGCGTATCCTCACCGGCAAGCCACCCGTTCCCGTCGCCGCAGCTATCAAGGCGGCGCTTCGCTCTTCACCCAGGCATTTCAAGGACAATCGATGACCCCAGGCAAATCGGCAGTGGTAATTGGCGCAGGCATCGGCGGGCTGGCCCTGGCGATTCGCCTGCAAAGCGCCGGCGTGCGCACCACGCTGCTGGAGCGACGCGACAAGCCAGGTGGACGGGCTTACGTCTACCACGACCAAGGGTTCACCTTCGACGCCGGGCCCACCGTGATCACCGATCCGGGCGCCCTGGAAGCGCTGTTCACCGGCGCCGGACGGCAGATGGCCGACTACGTCGACATGCTGCCGGTCAGCCCGTTCTACCGATTGTGCTGGGAAGACGGCACCTCTTTGGATTATGGCAACGACCAGGACGACCTGGAGCGGCGTATCCATGCCCTGGAGCCGGCCGACGTGGACGGCTATCGACGCTTTCTCGCCTATTCCCGGCAGGTGCTCGACGCGGGCTACATCAAGCTTGGCGCGGTGCCGTTCCTGTCGTTTCGCGATATGCTCCAGGCCGGTCCGCAGTTGGCCCGCCTGCAGGCGTGGCGCAGCGTGTACAGCAAGGTGGCGCAGTACATTCGCCACCCCAAGCTGCGCCAGGCGTTTTCCTTCCACGCGCTGCTGGTGGGTGGCAACCCGTTCGCGACCTCGTCGATCTACAGCCTGATCCACGCCCTGGAACGTGAATGGGGCGTGTGGTTTCCCCGCGGCGGCACGGGCGCGCTGGTGCAAGGCATGGCCCGGCTGTTCGAGGACCTGGGCGGCACCTTGGCCCTCAATGCCGAGGTCGCGACGTTACAGACCCAGGGTGACCGGCTCACCGGCGTCACCACCCGTGACGGCCGCCAGTTCCAGGCCGACTGTGTGGCCTCCAATGCCGACGTGGTGCACACCTACAAGGATCTGCTGGCCGGTCACCCACGTGGCCAACAGCATGGCCGCCAATTGGCCGGCAAGCGCTTCAGCAATTCGCTGTTCGTCATCCACTTCGGCCTCAAGCGCGCGCAACCACAGTTGCGTCACCACACCGTGTGCTTCGGTCCGCGCTACCGCGAGCTGATCCAGGAAATCTTCAACGGCGACACCTTGGCCGACGACTTCTCGTTGTACCTGCACGCGCCCTGCGCCACCGACCCGAGCCTGGCGCCGCCCGGCTGCTCGGCGCACTACGTGCTGGCGCCGGTGCCGCATCTGGGCAATGCCGACATCGATTGGCAGGTGCAAGGCCCGCGCTACCGCGATCGCATCCTCGACTATCTCGAACGGCACTACATCCCCGGCCTGCGCGAGGATTTGGTGACCTGTCGCATCTTCACCCCCGAAGACTTCCGCGACACCTTGGGCGCTCACCTGGGTTCGGCCTTCTCGCTGGAGCCGGTGCTCACCCAAAGCGCGTGGTTCCGTCCGCACAACCGCGATGCGCAGTTGAGCAACCTGTACCTGGTGGGCGCCGGCACGCACCCCGGTGCGGGCGTGCCCGGTGTGGTGGCGTCGGCCAAGGCGACGGCGCAGTTGATGCTCGAGGACCTGCAGCGATGAGTCATGACGAGCTGCTGGCCCACGCCGAGCGCAGCATCGCCGTCGGTTCGAAGAGCTTCGCCACGGCCTCGCGCCTGTTCGACCCGCACACCCGGCGCAGTGCCGTGCTGCTGTATGCCTGGTGTCGGCATTGCGACGACGTCATCGACGGCCAGGAAGCCGGCCATGGCGCGGTGGTGATCGCGGTCGAGGAAGCCCAGCGGCGCCTGGCAGAGCTGCGCCGCCAGACCGATGTCGCCTTGTCGGCCGGTGAATTGCACGACCCAGCCTTCGCCGCCTTGCGGGACGTGGCGCGGCGCCATGGCTTCGACCCGCACGAGCCCTTCGACCTGCTCGAAGGTTTCGATCAGGACGTGCGCGGCCAGCGCTACCGCAGCCTCGACGACCTGCTCGGCTACTGCTATCACGTGGCCGGGGTGGTGGGCCTGATGATGGCCCGGGTGATGGGCGTGCGCGAGGCTGCTGTCCTCGATCGCGCCTGCGACCTGGGCCTGGCCATGCAACTGACCAACATCGCCCGCGATATCGTCGAGGACGCCGGGGTGCAGCGCTGTTACCTGCCCGAAGATTGGTTGCAGGCCCGGGGCATCGTCCCAGGTCAGGTCGCCGCGTCCGAGCAGCGCGAGGCGTTGGCGTGTATCGCCGGTGACTTGATCGCGGCAGCCGAACCTTACTACGCCAGCGCCGAAGCCGGGCTCGCCGCCCTGCCCTGGCGCTCGGCCTGGGCCGTGGCCACGGCGGCGCGGGTCTACCGCGGCATCGGCTTGAAGGTACGCGCCCGTGGCCGCCACGCCTGGGACGTGCGCTGCTCGACCGGCAAGGCGGAAAAACTGCTGGCGGTGGCCTCAGGCCTGTGGCTGGCGCTCAGCGCTCGCTGGCGGCGCGATCGACCACGCGATCCGGGGCTGTGGCAGCGTCCGCGGCGGGACGCTTCAACGGCCCGCCCTGACGCGCCCGCAGTTGCTCGCGCAGCCGCGCGATAGGCGGGGCATAGAGAAAGCCGAACGACACGCAGCCCTCGCGGCCTTTGACGGCGTGATGCATCAAGTGAGCCTGATACAGGCGCTTGGCGTAGCCACGCCGCGGGACGATACGCAGCGGCCAGCGGTGGTGCACCAGGCCGTCATGGGCGACGAAATACAGTACGCCATAGGCGGTCATGCCCGCGCCGATCCACTGCAACGGATACCACCCGCCTGTGCCCAGGGCGATCAGCACGATGGCCAGCACGGCGAACACGACCGCGTACAGGTCGTTCTTCTCGAACCAGCCCGTGCGCGGCTCGTGGTGCGAGCGGTGCCAGCCCCAACCGAAGCCATGCATCACATGCTTGTGGGCGAAGTACGCCACGCCTTCCATGGCGGCCAGAGTGACCAGGAAGGTCAGCAGGCTGGTGAACATCGTCGAGCTCTCCGGGTGGGTGATGGACGCAGCTTGGAGTATGGACCGGCGCGAGGCGTTCCGTGCGCACCTGGGTCAATTGGAATGAACGTCGCGCCGCGAGCATGGCCCTAACCGATGACACCCACCCAGGAGGTGCACCATGGCAACGCTCCATCAACCGACCCCCGAGCACCCGCTCGACCCTTACGTCGATCCGATTCCGCACAATCCCGGAGATGAAGTACCCGTGCCGGAGACCGAGCCGCAGGCGCCAGAATGGCCGGACGGCCAGGTGCCGCCTGGAGAGCAATCGGACGGTTGATCGGGACGCTGTGACGGGCTCAGCGCCGCCGGCGTAGCGTCTGGCTCGGCAGTTCCTTGAACAACTGGCGATAACTTTCGGAAAACCGCCCCAGGTGCCAGAAGGACCAGCGCATCGCCACCTCTGCCACCGTCACGTCTCCCGCGTCCGGTCGCAGCAGGTCCCGGCGCGCGCCGTTGAGACGGCGCAAGCGCAGCCACTGCGCCGGCGGCATGCCCGTGAACGCTTTGAAAGCGTGCTGCAACTGACGCAGCGACACCCCCGCCACCTGCGCCAACCCCAGTAAATTGAGGGTTTCTTCGGGACAGTCGGCTGCCCAGTCGCCGACCCGTTGCATGATCGCCCGCGCCTGCTCGCGTTGATCCTGCGCCGGGCCCTGCAGCCGTTGGCAGGCGCTGTCGAGGATGAACAGGCAGTCTTCGAGCAGTTGCTCGGCCAGCGCCTGCCCTTGCACGGGACAGTCGGCCTGGGTGAGGCGGGTCAGCGTGGTGCTGAGCCAGCGGCCGAACAGGGCGTTCTGTCCACTGCCCAGCGGCACCATGAACAAGCCCTGCAGATGCTCGAGGTCCAGACCATGCCGGTGCAGGAAGGCCTGGTCGAACACCACGGCGACCTCACGGTAGTTCTCCGGCGTGATCCACAGGTTGCGGCTGTGTTCGTTGAGCAGGTAGAGGCTGTGCTCGACCTGGTCGAAACAGAAGGTCAGCGAGCCGGGCGGCGCGCGAAAGAACTGCTCGACGCGGGTGTTGAGCGATTCTTCGTAGACCTCCACGCCCTCGAGCGCCAGGCAGCGCAACTGGCCGCTGAAATGCCCGGGCGACATCTGCCGATAGTGCTGCTGCCATCCAGGAGTGGCGCGCACTTGCTCACCGACATCGGAGGTGCTGTAAGCCTGGACCTGCAAGGCGGGTTGCCTGTTCACGCGGCGTCCTTCTTGCACTCTTATGGTGCATTTTCTGACGAACAAAACGGATAGATCGCCCTGACGGGCTGCGCCCAAGATAGTCCCCAGCGTGCCCCGTGGGAAGGGGCTTGGCGATGGACGTTCGGCGTTCCACTGCACAGGCAAGTCCGCACCCACCACCAAAACCCAACCAAGAGGTCTGTATGAACGCCCCTTTCGATCAGCTGTCCGCCTGGCTGAAAGAACACCGCATCACCGAAGTGGAATGTGTGGTCAGCGACCTGACCGGCATCGCCCGTGGCAAGATCGCGCCGACCAACAAGTTCCTCAACGAACGCGGCATGCGCCTGCCTGAAAGTGTGCTGTTGCAGACGGTCACCGGCGACTTCGTCGACGACGACCTCTACTACGCCCTGCTCGACCCGGCCGACATCGACATGATCTGTCGCCCGGACCCTACGGCGGTGTTTCAGATTCCCTGGGCGATCGAGCCGACCGCCATCGTCATCCACGACACCTTCGATAAACACGGCAACCCCATCGAGCTGTCGCCGCGCAACGTCTTGAAGAAGGTGCTCAAACTGTACGCCGACAAGGGCTGGCAGCCGATCGTGGCGCCGGAAATGGAGTTCTACCTGACCCAGCGCTGCGAAGACCCGGACTTGCCCTTGCAGGTGCCCGTGGGACGCTCAGGCCGCGCCGAGAGCGGTCGGCAGTCGTTCTCCATCGATGCCGCCAACGAATTCGACCCGCTGTTCGAGGATGTCTACGACTGGTGCGAAATCCAGTGCCTGGACCTGGACACGCTGATCCACGAGGACGGCCCGGCGCAGATGGAAATCAACTTCCGTCACGGCGATGCGCTGGACCTGGCCGACCAGATCACCGTGTTCAAACGCACCATGCGCGAGGCTGCCCTCAAGCACAACGTCACCGCCACCTTCATGGCCAAGCCGATCACCGACGAGCCGGGCAGTGCCATGCACCTGCACCAGAGCGTGGTCGACATCGCCACCGGCAAGCCGGTGTTCGCCAACGAAGATGGCAGCATGAGCGAGCTGTTCCTGCACCACATCGGCGGGCTGCAGAAGTACATCCCCCAGGTGTTGCCGATGTTCGCGCCCAACGTCAATTCGTTCCGCCGCTTCCTGCCGGACACCTCGGCCCCGGTGAACGTCGAGTGGGGCGAGGAAAACCGCACCGCCGGCCTGCGCGTACCCACCTCCAGTCCCGAGGCGATGCGGGTGGAGAACCGCCTCCCAGGCGCTGACGCCAACCCCTACCTGGCCATCGCCGCCAGCTTGCTGTGCGGCTACCTGGGCATGGTCGAACGCATCGCCCCGAGCGCGCCGGTGCAGGGTCGCGCCTACGAGCGGCGCAACCTGCGCCTGCCGATCACCATCGAGGACGCGTTGCAGCACATGGAGGACTGCCAGGTGCTGGAACAGTACCTGGGTCGCCAGTTCGTGCAGGGCTACGTGGCGGTCAAGCGCGCCGAGCACGAAAACTTCAAGCGGGTGATCAGTTCCTGGGAGCGGGAGTTCCTGCTGCTGAGCGTTTGAGCCGGCAGATCCCGCGCTCTCCTCCATTCGAATAACAAGAGGTGTCGACATGCGTCATCTGCAAACCCTGATTCCTACCGCCTTCGCCTTGCTGTTCGGTGCGGCGGCCCAGGCCGAGCCGACGGTCAGCGTCTACAACTGGACCGACTATATCGGTGACACCACCCTGGCCGACTTCCAAGCCAGCACCGGCATCAAGGTGGTCTATGACGTGTTCGACTCCAACGAGACCCTCGAAGGCAAACTGCTGGCCGGACGCACCGGGTACGACGTGGTGGTGCCATCGAACCACTTCCTCGCCCGCCAAGCCCAGGCCGGGGCCTTCCTGCCGCTGGACCGCAGCAAGCTGCCGAACTGGAAGCACCTGGACCCGAAGCTGCTCAAGCAACTGGAGCAGAACGATCCGGGCAACCGCTATGCGGTGCCTTACCTGTGGGGCACCAATGGCATCGGCTACAACGTGGACAAGGTCAAGGCCGTGCTGGGCATCGACAAGATCGATTCCTGGGCGGTGCTGTTCGAGCCCGAGAACCTGAAGAAGCTCAAGCAGTGCGGCGTGGCGTTCATGGACTCGCCCGACGAACTCTTCCCAGCGGTCCTCAACTACCTGGGCATGAACCCGCGTAGCGAAAACCCCAAGGACTTCGCCAAGGCCGAGGCGCGCTTGCTGCAGTTGCGGCCCTACATCACCTACTTCCATTCCTCCAAGTACGTTTCGGACCTGGCCAATGGCGATGTCTGCGTGGCCTTCGGCTACTCCGGCGACGTGTTCCAGGCTGCCCACCGTGCCGAGGAAGCCCATAACGGGGTGAAGATCGCCTACAGCATTCCCAAGGAAGGCAGCAACCTGTGGTTCGACCTGCTGGCCATTCCCAAGGACGCCAGCAACCCGGAGCAGGCCCTGGCCTTCATCAACTACCTGCTCGACCCGCAGGTGATCGCCAAGGTGAGCACCACCGTCGGCTATGCCAACGCCAATCCGCAGGCCAAGGCGTTCATGGACAAGTCGCTGGTCGACAACCCCGAGATCTACCCGCCCCAGGAGGTGCTGGATCGTTTGTACGTGTCCAGCATGCAGAGTCCGCCAATCATGCGGCTCATGACCCGTTCCTGGAGCAAGATCAAGTCCAACCGCTGATTTCGAGTGTCGCCGATGCCCCCTCAAACCGAACACACTGCTTCCTACTACGCGGCCACCGCCCGGGCCAAAACCCACTACCCCACGCTCCAGGGCGATCTGCACGCGGACGTGTGCGTGGTCGGTGGCGGTCTGACCGGCGTCAACACCGCACTGGAGCTGGCCGAGCGCGGTCTCTCGGTGATCCTGCTCGAAGCCCGCCGCATCGGCTGGGGCGCCAGCGGACGCAATGGCGGGCAATTGATTCGTGGCATCGGTCACGACGTGTCGGGTTTCGCCCGGCATGTTGGCCAGGACGGTGTGCGCTATCTCAAGCAGGCAGGCTTGGACTCGGTGACGCTGGTGGCCGAGCGCATCGCCCGCTATGGCATCGAGTGCGACCTGCGCTGGGGCTTCTGCGAGCTGGCCAATACCCCAGCGCAGTTCGCCGCGTTCGACGACGAACTGCGCGACCTCGCCGACTTGGAATACGCCCACGAAACCCGCCTGATCGGCCCGCAGGATATCCACGAGATCGTCGCCAGCGACCAGTATGCGGGCGGTCTGGTGGACATGGGCTCTGGCCATCTGCATCCGCTTGACCTGGTCCAAGGCGAGGCGCGTGCGGCCAGCACCCTGGGGGTAAGGGTGTTCGAGCAGAGTCCGGTGCAGCGGATCGAGCACGGCGACACCGTCACCCTGCACTGTTCCGGGGGGACGGTGCGGGCCGGGCGTCTGGTGCTGGGGTGCAATGCGCATCTGGATGAGCTGGAACCGCGGCTCAGCGGCAAGGTGCTGCCAGCCGGCAGCTACGTGGTGGCCACCGAACCACTGTCCGAGGCACGGGCGCGCAGCCTGATCCCGCAGAATATGGCGCTGTGCGACCAGAAGGTCGGCCTGGACTACTACCGCCTCACCGCGGACCGGCGCCTGCTGTTCGGCGGCGCCTGTCACTATTCAGGCCGCGATCCGCAGGACATCGCCGCCTACATGCGTCCGAAGGTGCTCAAGGTGTTCCCGCAGTTGGCCGATGTGCGCCTGGACTTCCAATGGGGCGGCATGATCGGCATCACCGCCAACCGCTTTCCCCAAGTCGGCAGGCTGCGACAGCAGCCGAACGTCTACTACGCCCAGGGCTATTCAGGCCATGGTCTGAACGTCACCCACTGGACCGCGCGCCTGCTGGCCGAAGCCATCGCCACTGGTCACAGCACCGGCCTGGACATCTTCAGCGCCGTGCCGCACCTGACCTTCCCCGGCGGCAAGGCCCTGCGCTCACCGCTGCTGGCGTTGGGCATGTTGTGGTATCGGATGCGGGAGCGGTTGGGGTGATTCACACGAGGTTGCTCAGGCGCTGGCCATGAGTGCCCTCAACACTCGACGAACGCCACCGCCAATCCACCACGCGAGGTTTCCTTGTAGTTGGCGTGCATATCAGCCCCGGTGTCGCGCATGGTGCGGATGACCCTGTCGAGGGAGATGAAGTGCTCGCCATCGCCACGCAGCGCCATCTGCACGGCGTTGATGGCCTTCACCGCGGCGATGGCATTGCGCTCGATGCACGGCACTTGGACCAGGCCGCCGACCGGGTCGCAGGTCAGGCCGAGGTTGTGTTCCAGGGCGATCTCGGCAGCGTTTTCCAGCTGCGGTGGCGTGGCGCCGAGCACCTCGGCCAAGCCTGCGGCCGCCATCGAGCAGGCCGAGCCGACCTCACCCTGGCAGCCGACTTCCGCCCCGGAGATCGATGCGTTCTTCTTGCACAGGATGCCGACTGCAGCGGCGGCCAGCAGGAAAGTCACCACGTCGTCATCGCAGACGGTGGGGTTGAATTTCATGTAGTAGTGCAGCACCGCAGGGATGATTCCGGCAGCACCATTGGTCGGTGCAGTGACCATGCGCCCGCCCGCGGCGTTCTCTTCGTTGACCGCCAGGGCGAACAGGTTCACCCACTCCATGGCACTGAGCGTGGAGCCGATCACGTTGGGCTTGCCCAGTTCCTGCAAGCTTCGATGCAGTCGCGCAGCCCGGCGCTTGACCTTCAGGCCGCCCGGCAGGATGCCTTCGTTGCGCAGGCCGTTTTCCACGCACTCACGCATGGCCGCCCAGATGGCCAGCAGACCTGCGCGAATGTCTTCGTCACTGCGCCAGGCACGCTCATTGGCCATCATCAGCTGGCTGACGCTCAGGCCGTGGGTCTTGCACAGCGCCAGCAGTTCGGCGCCGGAGGAAAACTCATAGGGCAGCGTGACCTCGCCCTCGGCGCAGGCCGGTGCGTCGATCTCGCGCTGCTCGACGATGAATCCGCCACCGACGGAGTAGTAGGTCTCGGTCAACAGGCTGCCCGCCTCGCCCTGGGCCTCCAGGCTCATGGCATTGGGGTGGTAGGCGAGGTTCTCGTCGAGCAGGCGCATATCGCGCGGGTAGTCGAAGGGTATGGGATGCGTGCCATCGAGGATCAAGCACTGCTCCTGCAGCAATTGCTCGATACGCGGCTCGATGCTGTGCGGATCGATCCGGTCCGGCCATTGGCCCATCAACCCAAGCAAACAGGCGCGGTCGGTGGCATGACCCACGCCGGTGGCCGACAACGAGCCATACAGACGCACTTCGACCCGCGTCACCTGGGCCAGCAGACCCGCTTCGCGCAGGTGCTGAGCGAAGGTCGCAGCAGCGCGCATTGGCCCCACGGTGTGGGAGCTGGACGGGCCGATGCCGATCTTGAAGAGGTCGAAAACGCTGATAGCCATACTAATATCTAGCCGGTGCGCCCATAGTCGGCACCGCCCAGTCCTCGCGGGTAATTGGTGAGAATCGCTTGCATGAGTAATACTGACGCGCGAGTCGCAGCATGACCAACGAAACTTTCTACACAAGCCATTAGCAGGACTAAACGATGAAAGGCCAATTGAATGGTCAGGTGTTCGTCTGGCTCCACGTGTTTGCCTGCGCAGCCCGGCACTTGTCGTTCACCCGATGCGCCGAAGAGCTGCATATCACGCCCGGCGCGGTGAGCCAGCAGATGCGCCAGCTCGAGGAGCGCTTGGGGTTTGCGCTGTTCCTGCGGCGCGCCCGGGGGGTGGAGCTGACCGCTGAAGGTCAGCGACTGGCGCTGACGGTTGCCGAAGCCTATGGCAGCATCGAGGCCGAACTGTTGCGCCTGGACGCAGGCGAGATCCGTGGCACCCTGCGCTTGCGCTCGATTCCCTCATTCTTGGCCAAATGGCTCACGCCGCGCCTGCCGCGCTTCCAGCAGCGTTATCCGGACATCGAACTGCGCTTGGTGGCCGAGGACAGTAAGCAGGCGCTGAACGAAGGCGACTTCGACCTGGCCATCGACCTCAATGACGGCAG
Source organism: Pseudomonas boreofloridensis (assembly GCF_030580795.1). NCBI lineage: Bacteria > Pseudomonadati > Pseudomonadota > Gammaproteobacteria > Pseudomonadales > Pseudomonadaceae > Pseudomonas > Pseudomonas boreofloridensis. The sequence continues at coordinate 31,683 of NZ_JAUQOQ010000027.1, forward strand.
CTACCCAGGCATGCTCTCGACGCCGTTGCTGGACGAGCAGATCTTTCCAGTGTGCTCGCCAAGCCTGCTGCGCGGTCGTCCGCCGCTGCACGGTCCGGCGGACCTGGTGCACTATCCGTTGCTGCATGACATCACCGCTTGGCGGGGCAGTTCGGAATATGCGGAGTGGGAGTTCTATCTTGAGGGGATTGGGGCCGGGGGACTGGATGTGCGGCGGGGGCATACCTTCAATCGCAACCATCTCACCATCGAGGCGGCGATTGCCGGGATTGGGGTGGCGATTGCCAGGCGCACGTTGCTCAACGATGAGCTTGAGCGGGGGGCGTTGATCGTGCCGTTTGGGGTGGCCATTCCTAATCACAAGCGGTACGTGCTGTTGTATCCGCCTGGGGGGTTGACTCAGCCGGGGGCACGGGCGGTGCATGATTGGCTGGTGGAGGAGGCTCGGGTTTTTCGGGGGGGTGGGGTTTTGGGGTGATCTGGTTTTTTTGGGGGCGGTTTTGATTTGGGGGCTTATCCGTTGGCTGTGGTGAGGCTGATTCACCTTTTCGCCCTTACGGCGACCCCCTTTTTTTCTTGGAAAAAAGGGGGGCAAAAACCGCTTGCTCCCGCATACGGCCCCTGCGCTGCGCGCAGGGGTTCCCTCGCGCCGGCGTCGCTCCGGGAGGACCGCGCTTAGGGACCCTCCTGGTCCCAAGCGCTTGACGGGCATCCATGCCCGTCACCTCCCTGCGCAACGCCTCTGCTCGGCCTCCTGAGGTCGCGGTTGGCGGTGTTTGAGCTACCGCGCACTAAGATCAACGGCAACGGCAACGGCAACGGCGGTTTAATCGCGCAGCGCTCGGATAAATCTGCCCCACCGCCCTGCTTCTAAGCGCGCGTCAGTTCAGACGCCGCCCATCGCGACCTCAGGAGGCCGAGCAGAGGTGGCATGGAGGGGGTTGACGGGCATGGATGCCCGTCAAGCGCTTGGGGCCATGGATGGCCCCTAAGCGCGGTACCCCCGGAGTGCCACCGGCGCGAGGGAACCCCGCAGCGCAGCGAAGGGGCCGGATTCGGGAGCAGGCGGTTTTTGCCCCCCTTTTTTCCAAGAAAAAAAGGGGGTCGCCGTAAGGGCGAAAAGGTGACCAAGCATCACCTCAGAATCCGGATATCCCCCCCAAAAAATATCCCCCCAAATCACCGTCAAAAAAGCAAAAGCTGCCGCCCCGTCAACCCCGCAAAATCATCCCCCACAAATGGCAAGATCGCATCCGCCACCGGCTGCAACTGCCGACTCAGATAATGCTCATGATCCACAGGCGAGCGCCGCTCCTCCAAAGGCTCCGGCCCCGCCACGGTCATGACGTAACTGATCCATCCCCCCCGCTGATACTGCAAAGGCCGCCCAACCCGCCGGTTGTACTCATCAGCCAACCGCGCCGCCCGCACATGCGGCGGTACGTTGTGCTGATAGTCGCTCAAAGGCCGGCGCAACCGCTTGCGATACACCAGCAACTCATCCAGCTCCCCCGCCAACGTACGCCCCACGAACTCGCGCACATACTCGCGATACGGCTGATCGCGAAAGATCCGCCCATACAGCTCCTGCTGAAACAACCGCGCCAACGGCGACCAGTCGGTGCGCACCGATTCCAGTCCCTTGTACACCACCTCGTCGTGCCCCTCGCCACGCTGCACCAGACCGGCATAGCGCTTCTTGCTACCCTCCTCCGTGCCACGGATGGTGGGCATCAGAAACCGCCGGTAATGCGTCTCGAACTGCAGCTCCAGCGCGCTGTCTAGCCCCATCTCAGTGCTCAAGTGCTCGCGCCACCACTGGTTGACCTGCGCCACCAGGGCGCGGCCGATCTGCGCCGCCGCCTCCTCGCCATGGGCACCCTTGAGCCAGACGAACGTCGAGTCGGTATCGCCATAGATCACCTCCAACCCTTGCGCCTCGATCAGTGCCCGGGTCTGGCGCATGATCTGGTGCCCGCGCAAGGTGATCGACGACGCCAGGCGCGGGTCGAAAAAGCGGCAACCGCTGGAGCCCAATACCCCGTAGAACGCATTCATGATGATTTTCAGCGCCTGGGACAGCGGCGCGTTGCCCACCTGCTTGGCCGCCTCGCGGCCCTGCCAGACCCGCTCGACGATGGCGGGCAGGCAGTGTCGGGTACGGGAAAACCGCGCCCCTCGAAAGCCTTCCACCGAATGCAACTCATCCGGCTCGCGCAGGCCCTCGATCAAGCCCACCGGATCGATCAGAAAGGTGCGGATGATCGACGGATAGAGACTCTTGTAGTCCAGCACCAGCACCGACTCGTACAGCCCGGGTCGCGAATCCATGACGAATCCGCCCGGACTGGCCTCGCCGTCGCGCTCGCCCAGGTTCGGCGCGACGAAACCCTGGCGGTGCATGGCCGGGATGTACAGATGACCGAACGCCGCCACCGAGCCGCCGCTGCGGTCGGCCGGCAGACCTGTGACCGAAGCACGCTCGAGCAGAAAGTCCAGCAGCCGGGTGTGCTCGAAGATCGCCGTGACCAGCTCGCAGTCCTTGAGGTTGTAGCGCGCCAGCGCCGGCTTGTCCTCGGCGAACATACGGTTGATTTCGTCCATGCGCTGGTACGGTGTGGAAATCGCCTTGCCCTCACCGAGCAAGGTCTGGGCGACGTTCTCCAGGCTGAACGACGGAAAACTCCAGGTCGCCGAGCGCAGCGCCTCGACGCCATCGATCAGCAAGCGGCCGGGCGCGTCGGCGAAGAAGTGGGTGCGGCTGCCATGCTCGCGCAAGGTCATGGGCGCACCGTCACGGCCCAGGTACAACGGCACCTTCAAACGCTGGGCATGCTCGTGGAGCACGCGCAGGTCGAACTGGATGACGTTCCAGCCGATGATCGCGTCCGGGTCATGGTGAGCCAACCACTGGTTGAGGCAGTCGAGCAACGCGGCGCGGTCGTCGCAGTAGTGCAGCTCGAAGTCCACCGACTGTGCGTCGCCATTGGGCGGGCCGAGCATGTACACCACGCGCTGCCCGCAACCGTGCAGGCCGATGCTGTAGAGCTCGCCGCGCTCGGTGGTCTCGATGTCCAGCGATATCAGCCGCAGCCGTGGCCGATAGTGCGGATGCGGTTTGAGTTGGGCGTGCTCCAGCGTGCCTTGACCGTCGTCGTGGCCACCGAACAGCACCGGCGCGGTGATGAAGCGCTCCATCAGGTAGCGTTCCGGTGGGCGGATATCGGCTTCGAAGACCTCGACGCCGGCCTCGCGCAGGCGTCGCTCCAACGCCATCAACTGCCGGTGCTGTTGGCAATACAGGCCCATGACCGGACGCTGCTGAAAGTCGCGCAACTGCAGCGGGCGCAACTGCGCGCCCGGCTCGTCGGCCAGCAGCGCGCGAGCATGGGCGGCCTGCTCGGCCGGCACGAAGGCCACCGAGGTCTGCGGCGCCAGACGCACTCGGCGCGGCCCCTGGTCGGTGGCCAGCCAGAACTCCACGCAGGTGCCCTCGGGCGTGTCGTGCCAATGGCGGGTCAGGACGAACCCCTGCTGCAGCGTCACAGCCACCTCGAAATAGTCATCAGGTCGGCGAGTCTAACGGCTTTGCGCCACTACCGGGATCTTTATGCCCACCGACCGGACCGTTGGGCAGTTGTGAAAAATTCGTCGAAATCGATACCCTCACCGCTTCCGCACCACGACAAATCCTGACACACTTATTGCTAATCGTTCTCATACGTACTCGCAATAAGGACAACTCCGGCATGATCCCCGCTGCCCCGCCCCGCCGCTTCGCGCCCAACCTGCTGGCCCTCGCCCTGTGCACCACACCGCTGGCCAATGCCATGGCCGAAGACGCCCCTACCGCCGGTGTTCTGGAACTCGGCGCCACCGAAATCAGCGACAACCGCCTGGGCAGCACCACCGAAGGCACCACGTCGTACACCACCGGTGCCATGGAAACCGCTACCAAGCTGCCCCTGAGCCTGCGCGAGACGCCACAGGCCGTGACCGTGGTCACGCGCCAGCGCATGGACGACCAGAACATGACCAGCATCAACGACGTGGCCCGCTACACGCCGGGCCTGTTCCTCAACCAGTCCAGCGGCCCCGGTCGGCAGACCTACACCGCCCGTGGCTTCGATGTCGACAACCTGATGTACGACGGCATCCCCAGCGCCTACAGCGGCTGGGTGGTCGGCGCTCAGCCCAACCTGGCCATGTTCGACCGTGTCGAGGTGGTGCGCGGCGCCACCGGGCTGGTCACCGGCGCCGGTACACCCTCGGCCGCCATCAACCTGGTGCGCAAGCGCCCGCTACCTGGCCAGGCCGTGACCCTCACCGGCGCTGCCGGCACCTGGGACAACTACCGTGGCGAACTGGACGCTTCCAGCCCGCTCAACGACAGCGGCACCCTCCGCGGGCGCGTGGTGACCTCCTGGCAGGACAGCAATGGCTTCCGTGATGGCCAGCAGGAGAACCATGGCCTGTTCTACGCCGTCAGCGAAGCCGACCTGAGCGATGACACCACCCTGACCCTGGGCTTCTCGCACCAGAAGGACAAGACCAACGTGTTCTGGGGCTCGATCCCCACCGACCTCAATGGTCATCACCAACGCCTGTCGCGCTCATACAACCCAGGCAGCGACTGGGAAGACAAGGACCAGGAAATCAACACGCTGTTCGCCGAGGTGCGGCATCAACTGGCCAATGATTGGAAACTGCAGGTCAACGCCAACTACAGCGAACAGAACGCGCTGTTCCGAGGCTCCTACCAATCACGCTGGCGGGCGGACAAGGCGTTGCAGCGTACCGTCTACCAGTCTGCCCACGACGAGAACCAGCTAGGTCTGGACGCCTTCGCCAGTGGCCCATTCGAGCTGCTGGGACGCGAGCACGAACTGGTGCTCGGCGCGGCCAAGCGCATCTACGACATGGATGAGCGCGACTACAGCCCGTATGACCCCAACTACCCGCTCAACGGCGGCAAGCCGGACTTCGTCCATACCAGCAACAATCGCTACCAGATCAATCAGGAAGGCGTCTACGCCACCACCCGCCTGAGCCTGGCCGACCCGCTCACGCTTATCCTCGGCGGACGTCTGGACTGGTACGACTACGACAAGCGCGGCAGCAACGACGGCGACTACAAGGTCACCCGCAACGTCACCCGTTACGGCGGGCTTATCTACGAGCTGGACGAGCACCACTCGGTGTATGCCAGCTACACCGACATCTTCACCCCGCAGGACGGCAAGGACACCTCCGGCAAGCCGATCATCCCCATCGTCGGCAAGAACTACGAAGTGGGTATCAAGGGTGAATACTTCGACGGTGCGCTCAATGCCAGCCTCGCCGTGTTCCGCATCGACCAGGAAAACCGCCAGGTCGAAGTGAGCCTGGCCAACTGCCCACAACTGACCTGCTACCAGGCCTCCGGGGAAGTGCGCAGCCAGGGTATCGACTTCGAGCTGCAGGGCGCCCTCACCGACCAGTGGCAGCTCGGCACCGGCTATACCTACGCCCGCGTGCACACGATCAAGGACGACAACAACCCGGCCGCCGTCAACAAACCGCTAAACTCCGACACGCCCGAGCATCAGTTCAAGCTGTTCACCACCTACCGCTTCCAAGGTCCGCTGGACAAGCTGCGCGTGGGCGGCGGCGTCACCTGGCAAAGCCGGATGTACAACGACATCCCGGTCAACGGCAGCACCTATCGCCTACAGCAGGGCAGCTACGCGGTCACCGACCTGATGGCCGGCTACCAGGTCAATCGCCACCTCGACCTGCAGCTCAACGCCAACAACGTCTTCGACCGCCGCTACTACTCGTCGATCTCCAAGTCGGTGGACTACGGCGGCGACAACTTCGGCGATCCACGCAACCTGATGCTCACCGCCAAATACAGCTTCTAATTCCACCTCGGCGCACGGACGCGCCAGCCCGCCGCGTAGCGTCTAGCCCTCCTCGACCAACAAGCGCCCCACTCGCTCGAGCAGATCACCGATCTTGAACGGTTTGATCAGCAAATCCATGCGCGGCGCCAGGAACGACTGGCGGTCCTGGGCAGTTTCGGCATAACCGGTCATGAACAGCACCGGCAGTTCAGGGCGCACCTCGCGGGCCAGGTCGGCCAGTTCCCGACCGCTGAGCACCGGCAGGCCGACATCGGTCAACAGCAGGTCGAACGGGGTCTGGCCACGCAGCAGCTCCAGTGCCTGCTCGACCCCGGCCACCGTGGTGCAGCGATAACCGGCATCGGCCAGCGCTTCGGCCAGCGGCATGCGCACTGCGGCGACATCGTCGACGATCAGCAGGTGCTCACCGCTGCCGCGCAGCTCGGGCTGCTGCGGCGGCTCGACGTCGATGGCCAGGTCGTCCGTGGCCGGTAGCATCAGGCGTACTTCGGTGCCATGACCGACCACGCTGTCGAGATGGACGTGACCACCGGACTGACGGGCGAAACCATAAATGGTCGACAGGCCCAGCCCTGTGCCCTGCCCCAGTGGCTTGGTGGTGAAGAACGGGTCGAATACCTTGTCCAGCACACTGGGGTCGATGCCCTGGCCGTCATCGCGCACGCTGATCGCCAGGTACGGGCCGTCCAGCAGGTTGGGGTCGCCGTGCGACCACACCGAACTGGTGGTGATCCAGATCTGTCCGCCACGCGGCAAGGCGTCGCGGGCGTTGATCACCAGGTTGAGCACCGCACTTTCCAACTGCACCGGGTCGACCAGCGCGGTGGCCGGCTTGTTCGACAACTGCAGCCTGAGCGTCACGCGCTCGCCGATGGTGCGGTTGAGCAACTCCTCCAACGACCGTACGTGGGCGTTGACATCCACCGGCCGGGTGTCGAGCGGCTGCTGGCGGGCGAACGCCAGCAACCGGTGGGTCAGCGCCGCCCCGCTCATGGCCGAGTTCAACGCGGCTTCGGCATAGATCGGCACCCGCTCCGGGCGACCGTCGGCGATCCGTTTGCGGATTAGCTCCAGGCTGGTGATGATGCCGGTCAGCAGGTTGTTGAAGTCATGGGCGATGCCGCCTGTGAGACTACCTAGCGCGTCCATCTTCTGCAGTTGCAGCAACTGTGCTTCGGTGCGCGCATGTTCGGCGACCTTCTCCGCCAGTTGCAGGGTGGTGGCGTCCAGGCGCTCCAGGTGCGAACGCTCGCGGTGCCGGTGTTCGGTGATGTCCTCGACGAAGACCAGGCACAGGCCAGGCGCCTGGTAAGGCGACAACTGCCACTCGGTCTCGCGCAACTGGCCCTCGACGCTCATCAGCAAGGTGCCACGCCAACGCTCGCCTTCGACCAGGTGCTGGCAGAGGTTAGCGATGGCTGCCTCCTGGCCGGGCGCAAAGCACTCGCGCAACTGGCGCCGGTCTTGGTTGTCCTGGGTCAGGCGCACGAACGCCTCGTTGCATTCGGCCACGCCCAACTGGCAATCGAGCACCGCGATCGGTGCCGACACGTTGTTGAAGATCTCGCGAAAGCGCGCTTCGCTGTGCCGCAGGGCCTGCTCGGCATCGCGCACACGCAGCAGCGTACGCAGGGTGGCCAGGAGCACGTCTGGGTCCACCGGATGCACCAGATACGCATCGGCACCGGCGTCCAGGCCGGTGATGATGTCGCCGCTGTGGATCGACGCCGCCGACACATGAATCACCGGCAACAAAACCGTGGCCGGATCCTTGCGCAGCAGCCGGACGATGTCGAAACCGCTCATGTCCGGCAGGTTGACGTCCAGGATCAGCGCATCGATGGCCTCACTGGCGATCAGCGCCAGGCCCTCGCCGCCGGTGGCAGCCTCCAGTACCTGATAGCCGTGCAACGCCAAGCGACGGCGCAAGGCATAGCGGGTGGCATAGTTGTCATCGACGATGAGCAAGCGGGTCTCAGCACGCATCGGCATCCCCCTGCGCCAGGGCCAGTGGAATGGTGACGAAGAACGAGGATCCGACGCCCGGCGAACTCTCCATGCCCACCTCACCGCCCAGCAGTTCGGCGAACCGCTTGCACAGCGACAGGCCCAGCCCGGTGCCACGCAGACGTTTCTGCAGCGGCGAGTCGATCTGGTTGAAATCTTCGAACAGCACATCGTGCAGATCGGCGGCGATACCGATGCCGGTATCGCTGACCGAGAAGCGCACCCGATCATTGCCCTCCAGGCGCGCGCAGACGCGCACTTCGCCACGAAGAGTGAACTTCAGGGCGTTGGAAATGAAGTTACGCAGAATCTGCGCCAGCTTCTTGTCGTCGGTGTACAGCTGTGGCAACCCTGCCGGCTCTTCGAAGATCAGGTCCACCGCCGAGCCTTCGACGATGGGCCGGAACATGCCGCGCAAGGCCGAGAACAGGTCGAGCATGTCGAACCAGGCCGGCGAGATGGTGATGCGTCCGGCCTCGATCTTGGCCAGGTCCAACAGGTCGTCGACCATGTCCGACAGCTCGCGCGAGGCCATGCTGATGAACGCCACCTGCTTGTGCTGCTCGGGCGACAGTGGGCCGTCGAGTTCGTCGCTGAGCAGGCTGGTGATGCTCAGGATCGACCCCAGCGGGGTGCGAAACTCATGGCTCATGTACGACAGGAAGCGACTCTTGAGGTCCGAGGCCTCGCGCAGTTGCTCGGCCTGGGTGTCCAATTCGGCGTAGAGCGCCAAGACGCCTTGGTTGGTCTCTTCCAGTTCCGCACGCAGGGCGTGGTTCTCCGCCTGCAATCGGGCGATGGCAGCGCCTTGTTCGGGGCGGTCGGGGTGAAGCTGTTCAGGCATGAACGCCCTCCAGGTCGATGACCATGATCGTTACATCGTCGCGGCCACGGCAGAAATCACGGTGCAGCACCGCCGCCACCAGGGCGGGATGACGGTAGGCCAGGCCTGGATAGTCCTTCAGGTCCCACCTGGACTGCAGGCCATCGCTGTAGAGAATCAACAGGTTGTCGTTCACCTGAGGGTAGTCGAACACCTGTACCTTGCGGTATTGCCCGCCGACGATGCCAGGCATCGAGGCCAGTCCACGGGCGCGCTCGCCCCCCAGCAGCACGCCGCCGATATTGCCGATGCCGGCGAACGTCAGGCGCTCGAGTGCGGCGTCATGCTGGATCACGGCCACCGCCCCGCCGCGCGTCGACCCCATGGCGCCATGCAAACGCTCGACCACCCGCGCCGGCGCGTCGTAGGGCGCCTGAGCAAAGGCCGTCTCGCCCGCGTCCGCTGCCGTACGCGCGTGCTCGCCATGGCCGAGGCCGTCGATCATCAGCACGCTCAAGTGACCCTCCTGCTTGGCCACGTACCAGCCGTCGCCGCACACCGTCTCGCCTGGCAGGGTGTGCTGGCACACGCCGATACGCAGATCGCGACGGTCCTGGCGTGGGCCGTGCACGCGGGCCAGCAGCGCCGTGCCACGCGCATCGCTGTACAGGTCGAACGTGTCGGCCAGGCGCTCGATGGCGCCCAGACCGATCCCCTGGGTGCCACTGGTGGAGAAGCCGTCGGTCAGGCACGCGGCGCGATCAAACCCCTGGGCGCGATCGATGGCCAGCAGTTCCAGCACCGCCCCTTCGGCGTGCGGCCAGGCGCGCAGGTGCAAGGCCCCGCGCTCGGCATGCTTGATGATGTTGCTGGCCAGCTCGGTGGCCAGCAGCGCCGCGCGCTCGCCATCAACCTCGGCCAGTGCATGGCGCTGGGCCAGTTCGCGCACCTGACGCCGGGCGTGGCCGACGTGGCTGGGGTCATCGATGACGATGAGCTGGGTGAGACTACCGCGCAGGTTCATGTCCATCGCGTGATCGTCACCCGTGTGCCCTCACCCACCGCCGTATCCAGCTCGAACTCGTCGACCAACCGACGCGCACCGGTCAGGCCCAGACCCAGGCCGTTGCCGGAGGTCCAACCGTCGGTGAGCGCCAGACCGAGGTCGGCGATGCCCGGGCCTTCATCGCGAAACAGCACGCGCACGCCCACGCGGGCGCCGTCGTCCAGCACCTGCCAATCCATGTCGCCGCCCCCGCCGTAAACCACGGTATTGCGCGCCAGCTCGCTGACGGCGGTCACCAGCTTGGTCAAGTCGACCAGGCGCATGCCGCATTCGCTGGCCAGCTTGCGCACCAGTTGCCGGGCCAGCACCACGTCTTGCTCGATACGCACCGGATGGCTGCCGCTGTCGCGCACGTTCATGAGCGCTGGGTCCGCTGACGCAGCACCTGCATGCCGCGCTCGACATTCAGCGCCGTGCTGACCCCCGGCAAACTCAAGCCGAGCTCGACCAGGGTGATGGCCACGGCCGGCTGCATGCCAACCACCATGGTCTGCGCGTCCATCAGCCCCGACAGACTGGCGATCTGCGCGATCATGCGGCCGATGAAGGAGTCGACCATGTCCAGCGCGGAAATGTCGATGAGCACGCCGCGCGCGGAGGTGCGGCTGATACGGTCGGTGAGATCGTCCTGCAGGCGCAGGGCGAGCTGGTCATGCATGTCGACCTGGATGGTCACCAGCAGGAACTCGCCCATCTGGAGAATCGGGATGCGCTCCATAGTGTCAGCCGCGCCCGACCAGGCTCACGCCCAGGCGCGAGAGGGCCAGTTGCAGGGCATCGGCGAGGTTGGCCTTGGTGGTCAAGGTGCCCAGATCCAGGCCCAGGTGCACGATGGTCTGCGCGATCTGCGGGCGCACGCCGCTGATGATGCAGTCCGCGCCCATGAGGCGGATGGCGGTGACGGTCTTGAGCAGATGCTGGGCAACCAGGGTATCGACAGTCGGCACGCCGGTGATGTCGATGATGGCGATCTCCGAGCCGGTGTCGACGATGCGCTGCAACAGCGACTCCATGACGGTCTGGCTGCGTTGGGAGTCCAGGGTGCCGATCAGCGGCAGGGCCAGCACACCGTCCCACAGCTTGACGACCGGAGTAGACAGCTCGAGCAGCTCTTCCTGCTGGCGCTTGATCACTTCTTCGCGGGTTTTCTGGTAGACGCGCATGGTGTACATGCCGAGCGTGTCGAGCAGCCCGGAGATTTCCCAGAGCTGCTCGGCGAGCAGTTGCGGCTGATCGGCGTAGACCGATTGCAGCAGGCCGAACAGGGGCGATTTGAGGGCGAAGATGAAGAAGGTGGTCTGGTGCGAGTCGTGTCCGAGACGGGCGCGGCTGGCCGAGAGGCGATCGAGGAAACGGCGGACCTCTTCCCAGCCGGCAGCGTAGACATCGGCCCCATGCTTGGCACGGGTGGTCAGGGTCAGGATCTGGAGAAACTCCTGGGCTTCCTGGGTGAGTTCCTGTTCCTTGATATTGCGGGTAGCGCCCGTGGCTTGCAGGGCCTTGAGCCAACCCTCGAGCAGTTGCTGCTGGTGGGTTTCCATCGCATTCAACGTGCTGTCTTGCAGTGCTGCCATTGTGGGCTCCTGAGGGCTGAAAGGGGGGTGTCTTGTGATTTGCACCTGGGCCCCTGAATACCGACCACCCTGGGGCTCAATAGTTGTATGCGTTGAGGTGGGGGTGGTCGCGATTGGCCATCTTAAGCTGAATTGGGCGGGGGGTTTGGGTATTTTTGGGGGATTGGAGGGGGGATTGGGTTTGGGGGGATTATCTGGTGGCTGTGGTGAGGCTGAATCACCTTTTCGCCTTTACGGCGACCCCCTTAATGAGATGGTCACCCCGGCACCCTACGAGGCGTACGCTTTCGTAGGGTGTTTTTACTTCGGAGACCGTCATCATGAGCAACGTGACCCTGATCGGCATCGACATCGGCAAACATACCTTCCAC
>NZ_JAUQOQ010000028.1:0-40549 GCF_030580795.1 Pseudomonas boreofloridensis
GCCCAGCGCTCGGCGCCCTGGCGGGTGACCATGCGACCCTGCCAGGACCAGTCACGGTCGCTGGCCAATGCCAGGTTTTGCACCCGGTGATAGTCGGCGCGGTCATCGGCATGCACCAGCGAGCGCAGCCCCATGTCCGGCTGCTGGATCTCGACCGGCGCGTAGCCGACCAGCGCCTGGCTGCCTTCGCTGATATAGGGAAACTCCGGCTCACCCTCGGCGGGATCGCGCTCCAGACGAAACACCAGTCCCGGTACGTTGCCGGCGATGCCCTTGAGCCGCGCCTCGCGCTCGCGCAGCTCGGCCAGGGCGCGACGGCGATCGGTGATGTCGGTGAGGTACACCACCAGGTATTCGGCGTCGCGAAAGCGCAGAAAGCTCAAGGACAACTCGACCGGTAGCAGGCGGCCATCGGCGCACCGGCACAGGCTCTCGAACGCCTGGGCGCCGCTGTCGCCGGTGCGCACGCGGTTCCACAGCACGCGCCAGCGGTCCATGTCGAGGCTTGGTTCGATGTCGCCCAATGGCCGCTCCAGCAACTGCCCTTCACCCTGCCCAAGCATGTGTTCGGCCGCAGGGTTGGCGTAGCGCACGTGGCTGTCCCAATGCACCCAGAGAATGCCCACGGTGCTCTGATCGATGGAGAACTGGCTCAGGCGCAGCGCCTCCTCACGGCCTTGGCGCTCCACCAGCGCCTCGCGCGCCGCCAGCAGTCCGCGCTCCAGACGTCGCTGCTGACGCCGTTGCAGGGCCAACGTCGCCAAGGCCCCCAGCAACAGCAAGCCCAACAGCAGCGCCAGGTTCTGCCAGAAACCTGCCGACTCGCCACCGCGTGGATACTGCGGCTGCAGCCAGCGCTGATGCAGTTGCTCTAGGGTCTTGGCCGGCAGCGCCTGCAGGCCACGTTGCAACACCTCGGCCAGCAGTGGCCAGTCACGCCGCGAGCCGATGCGCAGCAACTGCGGCAGGCCGATATCGGCCACCACGGCCAGGTCGCTGAACTCGCTTTCGCGCGACAACCGGCTCAGTTGCGCTTCGTCCAGTACGGCAAAGCGCGCCTGGCCGCTGAGCACCCGTTGCAGCGCCTCGCGGTCGTTGGCCGCACCTTGCAGGTCGAGCCGCGGGTAATTACTGCGCAGGTAATCGGCCAGCACACCGGGCATGCGCACCGCAACGCCATCAGCGGCGCCGAGCTTCTCCAGATCCACCGCCCGCGTGCTGCCGCGCAGGCCCACCACAAGCTGCGGCACCCGCATGTAGGGATCGCTGAACAACCACAGGCGCAGGCTCGCCGGGGTCTGGGTAAGGCCAGGCGCGAAGTCGATCTCGCCGATTTGCAGCGCATGCTCCAGGCCGGCCTGGTCCGGGTAGTTGCGCCAGGTGAGGTCCAGGTCCAGGGCACGTGCCAGCTCGCTGACCAACTCGACATTGGCCCCGTACAGTTGCTGCAATCGACGATCGAACTGCGCGTAGGGCGCCTGCAACACCAGGCCTACGCGCAGGTGGCGATGGCCATCGAGCCACTGCTGCTGTACAGGCTCCAGTTGCGCCAGCGGCGTCGCCTCCTTGGCCAGCGCGATCAAGGGCAGGCACAACCAGCCGATAACCAACAGGCAACGCAATCGCTTCATCGGGGGCTCGTCCTGGCAATGATGGCCAACTGCGTGGCCGTCGCGGGCATTTACTATTAGGCTGCCGGTATATTCTGGCCTTGGGTTGATCCATGTTCACACTTTATCGCACGTCGCTGGCCCTGTTCTGCCTGGCTGCAGCCCTTCCCCTGACCGCCCACGCCGCTGAGGCCGAGACTCCGGCCGCCCCCGCCGAGGCCGCGGCGGTGCGTGCGCCGCTGCTCGAGCGCAGCCAGGAAGATGCCCTGGCGCTGGAGCGCTTGGTACCCAAGGCGCAGCAGCAGACCTTGCAGGCCGATGGCGAGAGCTTCCTGGCCCTGTGGAAACCCGCCAATGACAGCAACCCCAAAGGCGCAGTGATCATCGTGCCGGGTGCCGGCGAAAGCGCCGACTGGCCTGTCACCGTCGCCCCGCTGCGCAATCGCTTTCCCGATGTCGGCTGGCACAGCCTGAGCGTCAGCCTGCCCGACCTGCTGGCCGACAGCCCGCAGCCGCGCGCGGCTGATACCCCCGCACCCGCGGCCAAGGACAAGGGCGAAGGCACCAGCGCCCCCGCCAAGGACACCCCGGACGACGCCAACGCCAATGTGGCCCAGGCGACCGCGCCCGATCCGGATACCGCCCAGGGCACCGACGCGGCGCAGGCCAGTGAACACAGCGACCAGGCCGATGCCGCGCGCATCTTCGCCCGCCTGGACGCTGCCGTGGCGTTCGCCCAGCAGCAGAACGCCCACAGCATCGTGCTGATCGGTCATGGCAGCGGCGCGTACTGGGCGGCGCGCTATGTCAGCGAAAAGCAGCCACCGCAGGTGCAGAAGCTGGCGCTGATTTCCGCGCAGACACCGGCGCGGGTCGAGCACGACCTGGAAAGCCTGGTGCCAACGCTCAAGGTGCCGACTGCCGATATCTATTTCGTCACCCGTACCCGCGACCAGAACGCCGCCCAATTGCGCTTGCAGGCCAGCAAGCGCGAGAAGGACAGCCAGTACCGGCAACTCTCGCTGATCGCCATGCCGGGCGACCGCTCGGCAGAGCAGGAGCAATTGTTCCGTCGGGTGCGGGGCTGGATGATGCCGCAAGATCCACTAGAGGCACCTTGAGACGCCACGGCCGCGGCGGACCGATCGCTCAGATCCCCCGCCGCGTGCGAATCAGCGCATAGGCCTGGTGCAGTTCGCGGGTCCGCTCGGTGGCTTCGCGCACCCGCGCCTCGCTCGCGCCGCTGCCCACCAGCTTGTCCGGGTGATGACGACTGACCAAACGTCGATAGGCCTGCTTGACCTGGTCCGCGTCGGTGTCGGGCTCGACCCCCAGTACGCGCAGGGCGGCGGCATAGGTCATCGCCCCGCTCGCCACCGCCGCACGGCTCGGCTCGTACTCCTGCGACAGCGCCTGCACCTGGGTGCGGGTCATGCCCAACTGCCGGCCCCAGTTGAGCAGCAGTTCGCGCTCATGATGCCCTGCCTTGCCATCGGCCCAGACCATGCGCCAACAGGCGCGCAATGCGCCTTCCGCACCGTGCGGCTGATGACCGATGCGGCGCAGGTAACGGTCAAGACGACCCTTGCCCGCCTTGCCACGATTGAAGGCCGAAATGGCCCGCAGGCGGGCGGGTTCGCCAAGGTCCAGACGGGTCATCTCCTGACGCGCCTGATGAATGTGCCCCTCGGCGACGCGCCCATCGCTCTTGGCCAACCGTCCCAGCAGCAGGAACAGCAATTCCTCGTCGCGCAGCGCCGGACGTCCGCCCAGACGCTCGCGCGCATCCTCCCACCCCTGTATGCGCAGACGCCGATCCATGGCTTGGCCCAGCAAGGCGCCCAACAGCGCGCCCGGAATACTGGCCACGGCAAAACCGGCCCCGGCACCGATCACTGTGCTCGGCCACCACATCTCAGGCACGCTCGCCGATCAGGCGCTCGACCTCGGCCAGGCGCTCGAGCGTACCGACATCCACCCACTGCCCCCGATAGTGCTCACCGGTCACCTGCCCGTCCGCCATCGCCCGACGCAGCAGCGGCGCCAGCTTGAAGGCGCCGGGCTGGCAGCCGTCGAACAGGTGCGGGTGCAGCAGCGATAGGCCGCTGAAGGTCAGGGTGCCTGGGCTGTCGTCACCGTCGAGCACATGCGCGCCGTCGAGGCGGAAATCGCCACGACCGTGATGCCCGGGGTTATCCACCAGCACCAGGTGCGCCAGGCCCTGCAGCGGTTGGCGCAAGCGGGTGAAGTCGTAGTCGGTCCAGATATCGCCGTTGACCAGCAGGAACGGCGCCTCGCCCAGCAGCGGCAACGCCTTGAAGATACCGCCGCCGGTCTCCAGCGGCTCGCCTTCGGGGGAGTACTGGATGTGCAGGCCGAAGCGGCTGCCATCACCCAAGTGATCTTCGATCTGCTGGCCCAGCCAGGCGTGATTGATCACCACCTCGGTGATGCCCGCGCTGGCCAGGGACTGGAGGTGATACTCGATCAGCGGTTTGCCGGCTGCCGGCACCAGGGGCTTGGGGGTATGCAGGGTCAGCGGGCGCATGCGCTCGCCTTTGCCGGCCGCCAGGATCATCGCCTTCATGGGCGCGCTCCGCTGTCGAGTTCGGCCAGCAGCTCACCCAACTCCGCCAGCTCCGGACGGCGAGCGATCACCTCGTGCAGGTAGGCGAAGAACCGTGGCACGTCGGCGAGGTAGCGCGGCTTGCCATCGCGGTGGCAGATGCGGGCGAAGATGCCGATCACTTTCAGGTGACGCTGAACGCCCATCAGATCGCTGGCGCGCTGGAAGTCGGCGAAGTCTGCCTGTACCGGGATGCCGGCCGCACGCGCCTGGTCCCAGTAGCGGCGCAGCCAAGCGTCGACGCGGGCCTGGGGCCAACTGAGGAAAGCGTCCTTGAACAGGCAGGTGATGTCGTAGGTCACCGGGCCGTAGACCGCATCCTGGAAGTCCAGCACGCCGGGATTGGGGGTGCTGAGCATCAGGTTGCGCGGCATGTAGTCGCGGTGCACCAGCACCTTGGGCTGCGCCAGGGCACTGTCGATCAGCAGTTGGCTGATGCGTTGCCAGCGAGCCTGCTGAGCGTCATCGAAGGCGGTGTTCAGCGCGTGGCCGACGTACCACTCGGGGAACAACGCCAGCTCGCGGCGCAGCAGCGCCGTGTCATAGCTGGGCAGCGGTGCCTGCATCGGCAGGCGCTGCAAGGCCAGCAGCGCCTCGATGGCCGCGTCGAACAGCGCGTCGGCGTTGTCGCCGTCGATCACTTCCAGATAAGTCTGACGCCCCAGGTCGCTCAGCAGCAGGAAACCCCGTTCCAGGTCCTGGGCATGGATGACCGGCACGTTGACCTGGGCGCTGGCCAGCAAGTGATCGATGGCGACGAACGGTGCACAATTTTCCTGGGGCGGCGGCGCATCCATGATCACCAGACTGCGGCCGCCGCCTTCCCAGCGGAAGTAGCGGCGGAAGCTCGCGTCGCTGCTGGCGGCGGTCAGGCTGCCGGTCGGCACCTCGCCCCAGGCGTTGTCGCGAAAAAGATTCTGTAACTGTCGTTCGAGCCACACAGTCAGCTGTTGCAGGCGTACATCATGATCGGGCATTACAAGGGTCTCCGACGGCCCCTAGCCGTCAAGCGGGTCATGCTTTATTATCCAGCATCTTTTTCAGACCATCGAGAGGCGTGCGGCCCCCACACGCGGGCAGATGGCACGCAGGAAGCCCGGACTAATAAGATGGCATTGAAATCCCCCGCGTTTCGTAGAAAGTTTCCGTTGCTGGTCACTGGCGGTCTGCTGGCCCTGCAACCTCTGGCCACCTCGTACGTGGTGGCTGCCGAGCAGTTCGACTGCCAAGTGTCCGCCGCCGGTGGTTGGGACTGCAAGCCCAAGACTGCAGCCAACACGCTGCCGCCGCGCCCTGTGCACGACGGTGCCGCGCTCAGTGGCGGCACCGAGGCCCAGACCGCCGAGGCGGCTGGCAGCAGTGCCGAAGCCAAGCCGGTGCTGGTCACCGAGAGCAAAGGCCGTGGCCTGAAGTCGCGCAGCGAAGACTACAGTCACTTGGACTGGGTGCCGCGTGACAAGCTCACGGCCGCCCAGTTGGCCGAGACTGGCCCCTATTGCGGCGGCGCCTATGTCGAGCCGACCCGTCCTGGCATGAACGACTCCACGCCCAAGGACGAATCGCCCACCTACATCAATGCCAAGGTCTCCAAGTACCAGCAGGAGCAGCAGATCGCTACCCTCGCCGGTGACGTGGTCATGCGCCAGGGCAGCATGCAGGCCCAGGCCGACGAGGCCAATCTGTACCAGGCCGAGAACCGAGGCGAGCTCAAGGGCAACGTGCGCATTCGCGACAACGGCACCCTGGTCGTCGGCGATCAGGCCGAGGTCCAGCTCGACACCGGCGCGGCCAAGATCGACAACGCCGAATACGTGATGCACAAGTCGCACATCCGCGGCAATGCGCTCTACGCCAAACGTGCCGAGAACGCCATCATCCGCCTCAAGGACGGTACCTATACCACCTGTGAGCCGGGCAGCAACGCATGGCAACTCAAGGGCAACAACATCACGCTCAACCCGGCCACCGGCTTTGGTACCGCGACCAACGCGACGCTGCGGATCAAAGACATTCCGGTCTTCTACACGCCGTACATCTATTTCCCGATCGACGACCGTCGCCAGTCCGGCTTCCTGCCGCCGTCGTTCAGCACCAGCAGCGATACCGGCTTTATGCTGGTCACGCCGTACTACTTCAACCTGGCGCCTAACTACGACGCCACCTTGTATCCGCGCTACATGGCCAAACGCGGCATGATGATGGAAGGCGAATTCCGCTACCTCACCAAGTCCAGCGAAGGTCAGTTCGGTGGCGCCTACCTCAACGACGAGGACGACGACCGCAAGAAGCAGACGGACTACAAGAAAGAACGCTGGATGGTCAACTGGCAGCACAAGGGCGGTCTCGACGACCGTATCATGACCGAGGTGGACTACACCGACATCAGCGATCCGTTCTACTTCCAGGATCTGGAATCAGATCAGGTCGGTATCGAGCGACGTGACTTCGTCAACCAGCAAGGCGCCGTCAACTATCGCGGCGATACCTTCACCGCACGATTGAACGTGCAGGCCTACGAGATGGCGACCATCTCGCAGATCACGCCGTATGACCGTCTGCCACAGATCACCGTGAACGGCATGCTGCCGTATCATCCGGCAGGTCTGGACTTCACTTACGACACCGAGGCTGTTCGGTTCGATCGTGATCTGAAGAACGATTTCGTTCGAGACAAAGATGGCTTTGCCGATATCAGCACTGGCATCCCGGGTCAGCGCTTGGATCAGAACGTCCGAGGCATCGCACGCGCCAATGGCACCCGCTTGAACCTTGCTCCGGCGATGAGCCTGCCAATGGAAGCAAGCTACGGTTACGTCACACCTAAGCTTAAGTATGCCTATACAAGTTATGACCTTGACTTGGATGGCAAGGGCAAAGCCGATGCTATTGAAGATGCCAAGAATCCGGCATACGGTAGCTACAAAAGCTCAATCAACCGTGATGTTCCAATCTTCAGCGTCGACAGCGGCCTGTACTTCGACCGCAACACCTCGATGTTCGGCACCAACTTCCGCCAGACCCTCGAGCCGCGACTGTTCTACCTCTACGTCCCGAACAAGGACCAGAAGGACATCCCGCTGTTCGACACCAGCGAAACGCTGTTCAGCTACGATTCGCTGTTCCGCGACAACCGCTTCAGTGGCGTAGACCGCATCGGCGACGAGAACAAGCTGTCGCTGGGCGTGACCACCCGCTGGATCGAAGACAACGGCTTCGAGCGTCAACGCTTCAGCATCGGCCAGGCCTACTACTTCGAAGACCGCAAGGTTCAGTTGCCAGGCATCAACTATCGCGAGCGCGATGACGCCAAGGCCAACGTGTCACCGTACGCCTTGGTCTATCAGTACGCATTCAACCGCGACTGGCGCTTCAACTCGGACTTCAACTGGGATCCGGACAGCCGCAGCACCCGCTCGGGCAGCGCGATGTTCCACTACCAGCCCGAAGACAACCCGAACAAGGTGGTCAACCTCGGCTATCGCTATCGCAACGACACCATTGCCTACGACTCGCTCACCGGCACATGGAAAGTGGGCGGCGGCGACTACGGCACTCCAGGCCAGCCGAACTACATCAAGGACTACTACAAGATCCAGCAGCACGACTTCTCGGTCATCTGGCCGCTGGTCCCGCAGTGGAGCGTCATTGCACGCTGGCAGCACGACTACAACCGCAACCGTACCCTGGAAGCCATGGGCGGTTTCGAGTACGACAGTTGCTGCTGGAAAGTCCGCTTGATCAACCGCTACTGGCTCGATATCGATGATTTCAGCCAGGCACTGCCGACCAACGAAAAAGGCGACCATGGCGTATTCCTGCAGATCGTCCTCAAAGGCCTCGGCGGCGTCGTCGGCAACAAGGTCGAATCGTTCCTGGACAAAGGCATTCAAGGTTACCGTACCCGTGAAGAGCAAGCTTATTGATCGTCTGCGCCCGCTGATGCTGGGCGCCGTAATGCTGAGCGGTGCGGTGTATGCCGCGCCACAGCCCCTGGACCGTGTGGTGGCCATCGTCGACAACGACGTGGTCATGCAGAGCCAACTGGACCAACGCGTCCACGAAGTGCAGCAGACCATCGCCAAACGCGGCGGTGGTGTGCCACCGGCCAGCGCCCTGCAGCAGCAGGTGCTCGAGCGCTTGATCGTCGAGAACCTGCAACTGCAGATCGGCGAACGCTCCGGCATTCGCATCACCGACGAGGAACTCAACCAGGCCATCGGCACCATCGCCCAGCGCAATGGCATGTCACTGGATCAATTCCGTGCAGCCCTCGCCCACGACGGTCTGTCGTTCGATGACGCCCGCGAGCAGGTCAAGCGCGAGATGATCATTAGCCGCGTTCGCCAGCGTCGCGTGGCCGAGCGCATCCAAGTCTCCGAGCAGGAAGTGAAGAACTTCCTCAACTCCGACCTGGGCAAGATGCAGATGTCGGAAGAGTACCGCCTGGCCAACATCCTCATCCCAACCCCAGAAAGCGCCAACTCCGACGCGATCCAGGCCGCTGCGCGCCAGGCCGGTGACGTCTACCAGCAACTGCGCAAGGGTGCGGACTTCGGCCAGTTGGCCATCGCCCGTTCGGCCAGCGAGAACGCCCTGGAAGGCGGCGAGATGGGCTGGCGTAAAGCCGGTCAATTGCCACCTGACTTCGCCAAGATGCTCAGCAGCATGTCGATTGGCGACATCACCCAGCCGATTCGTATCCCCAATGGCTTCATCATCCTCAAGCTCGAGGAAAAGCGTGGCGGCAGCGAAAGCGTGCTGCGTGACGAAGTCCATGTACGCCATATCCTGATCAAGCCGAGCGAAATCCGTAGCGACGCCGCGACCGAGCAACTGGCTCAGCGCATCTACGATCGCATCCAGAATGGCGAAGACTTCGCCGAGCTGGCGAAGAGCTTCTCGGAAGATCCGGGCTCCGCGCTCAACGGCGGCGACCTCAACTGGGTCGATCCGAACAGCCTGGTGCCGGAATTCCGCGAGCAGATGGCCAATGCCCAGCAAGGTGTGGTCACCAAGCCGTTCAAGACCCAATACGGCTGGCACGTGCTGGAAGTGCTGGGCCGCCGCGCGACCGACAGCACCGAGCAGGCGCGTGAGCAGCAAGCGCTGAGCGTGCTGCGCAACCGCAAGTATGACGAAGAGCTGCAAAGCTGGTTGCGTCAGATCCGCGACGAAGCCTACGTTGAGATCAAGCTGCCTGGCGCCGAACAGGCCGCGCAGTGAAACCCCTGCGCTTCGCCGTCACGCCTGGCGAGCCCGCAGGCATAGGTCCCGACCTGTGCCTGCTGCTCGCCGCAGAGCAGCAACCCCACCCCCTGATCGCCATCACCAGCCGTGACCTGCTCCTGACGCGGGCCGCGCAACTGGGGCTGGCGATCAGTTTGCTCGAGGTCTCGCCACACGCCTGGCCTGGCGAGCCCGCTCCGGCGGGTAGCCTGTACGTCTGGGACACGCCGTTGGCGGCGCCCGTGCAACCGGGTCAGCTCGATGCGCGCAACGCCGCCTTCGTGTTGCATACCCTGACCCGCGCGGGTCAAGGCTGCCTGGACGGCGACTTCGCCGGGATGATCACCGCCCCAGTGCATAAGGGCGTGATCAATGAAAGCGGCATTGCATTCTCCGGACACACCGAATTCCTTGCCGAACTCACCCACACCGCCCAGGTCGTGATGATGCTGGCTACCCACGGCCTGCGCGTGGCCCTGGTGACCACTCATTTGCCGCTGCGTGACGTCGCCGAGGCCATCACGGCCCAGCGTCTGGAGCGTGTCACACGCATCCTGCACGCCGATCTGCGGCACAAGTTCGGCATCGCCACGCCCCGCATTCTGGTCTGCGGCCTCAATCCGCATGCCGGCGAAGGCGGCCACCTCGGCCGCGAAGAAATCGACATCATCGAGCCCACCCTCGAGCGCCTGCGCGCCGAGGGCATGGACCTGCGCGGTCCATTGCCGGCCGACACCCTCTTTACCCCCAAATATCTGGAGCATTGCGACGCAGTGCTGGCGATGTATCACGACCAGGGCCTGCCCGTACTCAAGTACAAAGGCTTCGGCGCCGCCGTCAATGTCACCCTGGGGCTGCCGATCATCCGCACCTCGGTGGACCACGGCACCGCCCTGGACCTGGCCGGCAGCGGCAAGGTCGACACCGGCAGCTTGCGCGTCGCCCTGCACACCGCCTACCAGATGGCCGAGAACCGACCATGAACGAGCATTACCAACACCGGGCGCGCAAGCGCTTCGGTCAGAACTTCCTGCACGACGCCGGCATCATCGACCGCATCCTGCGCGCCATTCACGCCAAGGCGGGCGAGCACCTGCTGGAAATCGGTCCAGGCCAAGGCGCACTCACCGAAGGATTGCTGGGCAGCGGCGCGCAA
Organism: Pseudomonas boreofloridensis; assembly: GCF_030580795.1. Lineage (NCBI taxonomy): Bacteria > Pseudomonadati > Pseudomonadota > Gammaproteobacteria > Pseudomonadales > Pseudomonadaceae > Pseudomonas > Pseudomonas boreofloridensis. The sequence continues at coordinate 10,619 of NZ_JAUQOQ010000028.1, forward strand.
CTCGACGTCGTCGAGCTGGACAAAGACCTGGTGCCCATCCTGCAACACAAGTTCGCTGGCCGTGACAACTTCCGCCTGCACCAGGGCGACGCGCTGAAGTTCGACTTCAATACCCTGGGCGTTCCACCGCGCAGCCTCAAGGTAGTCGGCAACCTGCCCTACAACATCTCCACCCCACTGATTTTCCACCTGCTGGCGCACGCCGGTCTGATCCGCGACATGCACTTCATGCTGCAGAAGGAAGTGGTCGAGCGCATGGCGGCGGGTCCCGGTGGCGGTGATTGGGGTCGTCTGTCGATCATGGTGCAGTACCACTGCCGCGTTGAGCACTTGTTCAATGTCGGCCCCGGCGCATTCAACCCACCGCCGAAGGTGGACTCGGCAATCGTGCGTCTGGTCCCACACGAAGTGCTGCCGCATCCGGCCAAGGATCCAGCACTGCTCGAACGCGTAGTCCGCGAAGCGTTCAACCAGCGCCGCAAAACCCTGCGCAATACCCTCAAAGGTCTGCTCGACAGCCAAGCCATCGAGGCGGCAGGCGTCGACGGCAGCCTGCGCCCTGAACAGCTCGACCTGGCGGCCTTCGTCCGCCTGGCCGATCAATTGGCGGCGCAGCAAGGCTGATCGCCTTGCTCGTGGCGCGTGCCTGATCGCGCCTCGAACACGCCCATGATAGGCACGGCCAGCCCGCACCGCTGGCCCTCTGCCCTCGCAATGGCCTAGACTGCGACAATCGCGTTAATGCTCCGTTCGCCAAGGCCCTTGCATGTCCGACCCCCGCTATCAGATCGACGTCAGCGTCGTCACCCGCTTCCTCAAAGACCAGTCAGACCCCGAAAACAACCGGTTCGCCTTCGCCTATACCATCACGGTGGCGAACAACGGCACACTCAAGGCCAAGCTGACCGCACGCCATTGGTTGATCACCAACGGTGACGGCGAAGTCGAAGAAGTGCGCGGCGACGGCGTGGTCGGCCAGCAGCCGGTTATCGCGCCTGGGCAGAGCCACACTTATAGCAGCGGCGCGGTCATTAAAACCCGTGTCGGCACCATGCAGGGCAGCTACCAGATGTTCGCCGAAGATGGCACACGCTTCGACGCACCCATCGCGCCCTTCCGTCTGGCGGTGCCCGGGGCCCTGCACTGATGGCTACTTATGCCGTCGGCGATCTTCAAGGCTGCCTGAAACCGCTCAAGTGCCTGCTTGAACAGGTGCGTTTCAATCCAGCGAGCGACCGCCTGTGGTTGGTGGGTGACCTGGTCAACCGTGGCCCGGAATCGCTCGAGACCCTGCGCTACCTCTATTCGATACGGGATTCGCTGGTCTGTGTGCTGGGCAATCACGACCTGCACCTGCTCGCCGCCTGGCACAACCCCGAGCGCTTGAAGAAGAGCGACACGCTGCGCGAAATCGTCGAGGCACCCGATGCCGATGCGCTGCTCGGCTGGCTGCGCCGGCAGAAGCTGCTGCATTACGACGAAGCACGCGGTATCGCCATGGCCCACGCCGGCATCCCGCCCCAATGGACCTTGGGCAAGGCGCTGGAGTTGGCAGCAGAGGTCGAGCAGGTGCTGCGCGACGACAACCGGCTCCAGCCCTACTTGGACGGGATGTACGGCAACGAGCCGAACAAGTGGAGCAAGGACCTGACCGGTATCGAACGGTTGCGGGTGATCACCAACTACTTCACCCGCATGCGCTTCTGCACGGCCTCCGGCAAGCTCGACCTCAAGAGCAAGGAAGGCCTGGACAGCGCACCGAAGGGCTACAAAGCCTGGTATGCACACAAGAACCGTCGTTCGCGGCATGTGAAGATCATCTTCGGGCACTGGGCAGCCCTCGAAGGGCGGGTGGACACACCCGACATCATCGCGCTGGACACCGGCTGCGTCTGGGGCGGTGCCATGACCCTGTACAACCTCGACAGCGGGGCGTATCACCGCTGCGCCTGCACCGACGAAGGGGACGTCCGCGTCACCTGCGAACCGACTAGAATCGACGATCGAACCTGAAGGAAAGCGTACCCATGAGCGAATTCAAGCGCATCCCCCCGGAGCAGGCCCTGGCCCTGCGCGAGCAAGGGGCCGTGGTGGTCGACATTCGTGACGCCGCCGCCTATGCCGCCGGCCATGTCACCGGTGCCCGCCACCTGGACAACCATTCGGTGGCCGATTTCATCCGCCAAGCGGACCTGGATGCGCCGACGCTGGTGGTCTGCTATCACGGCAACTCCAGCCAGAGCGCGGCCGCCTACCTGGTGGGCCAAGGATTTTCCGACGTCTACAGCGTCGACGGCGGCTTCGAGCTGTGGCGCGCCACCTTCCCAGGTGAAACCGAGCAAAGCCAACCCGAATAATTTTTTCATCTGCTCTGCAGCCCGCGCGCTCTGCGGGCTTGCGCCCCACCTGACGAACGGTCGCAGGCAACTTCTTGCCACCACGACCTTGACCTTGCCGATTACCAACTATCCTTAAGCCCAGGCCATCCAAATCAGGGGAGAGCCGGTACACCGGCGTGCGGGTCATCGGTAGCGTTTCAGGGTGTTCTGGGGGGTACAAGGCATTCGGCGAAAGCCGCTTGCATGCCAGCATCAGCTGACTGATCCGGCGTCGTCTCCACGTATCGAGCGAGGTGACGTCATGAGCATTTTTAGCCACTTCCAACAACGTTTCGAGTCCACCCGCCAGGAAGAACTTTCGCTGCAGGAGTACCTCGAGCTGTGCAAAGAGGATCGCAGTGCCTACGCCTCGGCGGCTGAACGGCTGTTGCTGGCCATCGGCGAACCGGAGCTGATCGACACCTCCACCAACTCCAGGCTGTCGCGGATCTTTTCCAACAAAGTGATCCGCCGCTACCCGGCCTTTGCCGACTTCCATGGCATGGAAGAGTGCATCGACCAGATCGTTTCCTACTTCCGCCATGCGGCCCAAGGCCTGGAAGAGAAGAAGCAGATTCTCTACTTGCTGGGCCCGGTCGGTGGCGGTAAATCGTCCCTGGCCGAAAAACTCAAGCAGTTGATCGAGAAAGTCCCCTTCTATGCCATCAAGGGGTCACCGGTCTTCGAAACACCGCTGGGCTTGTTCAATGCCAACGAAGATGGCGACATTCTCCAGGAAGAATTCGGCATTCCAAAGCGTTACCTGAACACCATCATGTCGCCGTGGGCAACCAAGCGTCTGCAGGAGTTCGGCGGCGACATCAGCAAGTTCAAGGTGGTCAAGCTGTATCCCTCGATCCTCAACCAGATCGCCGTCGCCAAGACCGAGCCGGGTGACGAGAACAACCAGGACATCTCGGCCCTGGTGGGTAAAGTGGATATCCGCAAGCTCGAAGAATTCCCGCAGAACGACGCCGATGCCTACAGCTATTCGGGCGCTTTGTGCCGCGCCAACCAGGGCCTGATGGAATTCGTCGAGATGTTCAAGGCGCCGATCAAGGTCTTGCACCCTTTGCTGACGGCCACCCAGGAAGGCAACTACAACAGCACCGAGGGTCTAGGCGCGATCCCCTACTCCGGCATCTTGTTGGCCCACTCCAACGAATCGGAGTGGCACACCTTCCGCAACAACAAGAACAACGAAGCCTTCATCGACCGGATTTACATCGTCAAGGTGCCCTACTGCCTGCGCGTCAGCGACGAGATCCGCATCTACGACAAGCTGCTGGTCAACAGCTCGCTGGCCAAGGCCCATTGCGCGCCAGACACGCTCAAGATGCTGGCCCAGTTCACCGTGCTGTCGCGCTTGAAAGAGCCGGAAAACTCCAACATCTATTCGAAGATGCGTGTCTACGACGGTGAGAATCTCAAGGACACCGATCCCAAGGCCAAGTCGATTCAGGAGTACCGTGACAGCGCGGGCGTCGACGAAGGCATGAATGGACTCTCCACGCGCTTCGCGTTCAAGATCCTGTCGAAAGTGTTCAACTTCGATCCCCATGAAGTGGCCGCCAACCCGGTGCACCTGCTGTATGTCCTCGAACAACAGATCGAGCAGGAGCAGTTCCCGGCAGAAGTTCGCGAGCGCTACCTGCGCTACCTGAAAGAGTACCTGGCGCCGCGCTACATCGAGTTCATCGGCAAGGAAATCCAGACGGCTTATCTGGAGTCTTACAGCGAGTACGGCCAGAACATCTTCGATCGCTACGTGCTGTACGCCGACTTCTGGATTCAGGACCAGGAGTACCGCGACCCGGAAACCGGCGAGATCCTCAACCGCATCGCGCTCAACGAAGAACTGGAGAAGATCGAGAAACCGGCGGGCATCAGCAACCCGAAAGATTTCCGCAACGAGATCGTCAACTTCGTGCTGCGTGCGCGTGCCAACAACAACGGCAAGAACCCGAGCTGGCTGAGCTATGAAAAACTGCGGGTGGTGATCGAGAAGAAAATGTTCTCCAACACCGAGGATCTGCTGCCAGTCATCAGTTTCAACGCCAAGGCAAGCAAGGAAGACCAGAAGAAGCACAACGACTTCGTCACCCGGATGGTGGAACGTGGCTACACCGACAAGCAGGTTCGCCTGTTGTCGGAATGGTACCTGCGGGTCAGGAAATCGCAATAAAGCGACCAGTCGTCTGCCGTAAGCTGCGAGCGGTCGCGTAGCCCCTCAGGGGCTGCGCGTCGGCTTGCGGTGATGGTGGCTGCGTTGTCTAGCAGCTTGACGCTCGAAGCTTGCAGCTGCGCTTAGCGGAGGCCCCATGAGCTACGTGATCGACCGACGCCTGAACGGCAAGAATAAGAGCACGGTGAACCGGCAGCGCTTTCTGCGCCGCTACCGTGAGCACATCAAGAAGGCGGTCGAAGAGGCCGTGAGCCGCCGCTCCATCACGGACATGGAGCATGGCGAGCAGATCAGTATTCCCGGTCGCGACATCGACGAACCGGTGCTGCATCACGGTCGCGGCGGCAAACAGACCGTCGTCCATCCAGGCAACAAGGAATTCACCGCCGGTGAACACATCGCCCGCCCTCAGGGCGGCGGCGGCGGAGGCGGCAAAGGCAAGGCCGGCAACTCCGGCGAAGGCATGGATGAATTCGTCTTCCAGATCACCCAGGAAGAGTTTCTCGAGTTCATGTTCGAGGACCTCGAATTGCCAAATCTGGTGAAACGTCACCTGACCGGCGCCGACACCTTCAAGACCGTGCGTGCAGGCATCGCCAGCGAAGGCAATCCGTCACGCATCAACATCGTACGTACCCTGCGTTCGGCCCATGCCCGCCGCATCGCCCTGACCGGCAGCAGCCGCGCGCTGTTGCGGGCGGCGCAGAAAGAGCTGGAGCGGTTGAGGGTCGAAGAGCCCGCCAACTTCACCGACATTCAGGAAGTGGAAGCCGAGATCGTCCGGCTCAAGGCACGCATCAACCGCCTGCCCTTCCTCGACACCTTCGACTTGAAGTACAACCTGCTGGTCAAACAGCCCAACCCCAGTTCCAAGGCGGTGATGTTCTGCCTGATGGACGTCTCCGGCTCCATGACCCAGGCGACCAAGGACATCGCCAAGCGCTTCTTCATCCTTTTGTACCTGTTCCTCAAGCGCAACTACGACCGCATCGAAGTGGTGTTCATCCGCCATCACACCAGCGCCCGCGAGGTGGACGAAGAGGAGTTCTTCTATTCCCGCGAAACCGGCGGCACCATCGTGTCCAGTGCATTGAAACTGATGCAGGAAATCATGGCCGAGCGTTATCCGGCCAGCGACTGGAACATCTACGCGGCCCAGGCATCCGACGGCGACAACTGGAACGACGACTCCCCCATCTGCCGCGACATTCTCACCCACCAGATCATGCCGCATGTGCAGTACTACACTTACGTCGAGATCACCCCTCGCGAGCACCAGGCGTTGTGGTACGAGTACGAGCGCATCGGCGACGCCTTCCCGGACACCTTCGCCCAGCAACAGTTGGTTTCGGCCGGTGACATCTATCCGGTCTTCCGTGAACTCTTCCAGCGCAGGTTAGCCACATGACCGCCAGAGCACAGAGACGCCAACCCATTTCCACCGGCTCGGAGTGGACCTTCGAGCTGATCCAGACCTACGACCGGGAGATCGGTCGGCTGGCCGAGCGCTATGCGCTGGACACCTATCCCAACCAGATCGAAGTGATCACGGCCGAGCAGATGATGGACGCCTATGCCTCGGTCGGCATGCCACTGGGCTATCACCATTGGTCCTACGGCAAGCAGTTCCTGAGCACTGAAAAATCCTATAGCCGTGGTCAGATGGGTCTGGCTTACGAAATCGTCATCAACTCCGACCCTTGCATCGCCTATCTGATGGAAGAGAACACCATCTGCATGCAGGCGCTGGTGATCGCCCACGCCTGCTACGGGCACAACAGCTTCTTCAAGGGCAACTACCTGTTCCGCACTTGGACAGACGCCAGTTCGATCATCGACTACCTGGTCTTCGCCAAGCAGTACATCGCCCAGTGCGAGGAGCGTCACGGCATCGATGCCGTGGAAGACTTGATCGACTCTTGTCATGCACTGATGAATTACGGCGTGGACCGCTACAAGCGCCCCTACCCCATCTCGGCGGAGGAAGAGCGCCGTCGCCAGAAAGAGCGTGAAGAGCACCTGCAGCGGCAGATCAACGACCTGTGGCGCACGATTCCCAAAAGTGCGGATAAAGCCGGGGATCGTGACGATGCCCGCTTCCCGGCCGAACCCCAGGAGAACATCCTCTATTTCATCGAAAAACACGCACCCCTGCTCGAGCCCTGGCAACGCGAAGTGGTGCGAATCGTGCGCAAGATCGCCCAGTACTTCTACCCACAACGCCAGACTCAGGTGATGAACGAAGGCTGGGCGACTTTCTGGCACTACACCTTGATGAACGACCTGTACGACGAAGGCCTGGTCACCGACGGCTTCATGATGGAATTCCTACAGTCGCATACCAGTGTGGTGTTCCAGCCCGGCTACGACAGCCCCTATTACAACGGCATCAATCCCTACGCCCTGGGCTTTGCCATGTACACCGACATCCGGCGCATGTGCGAGCACCCCACCGAAGAAGACCGCCGCTGGTTCCCGGACATCGCGGGAAGCGACTGGCTGTCGACCCTCAAATTCGCCATGACCAGCTTCAAGGACGAGAGCTTCATCCTGCAGTACCTCTCGCCCAAGGTGATCCGCGATCTCAAGCTGTTCAGCATTCTCGACGACGATCAACGCGATGACTTACTGGTGCCGGCCATCCACGACGAGGCCGGATACCGCCTGATCCGCGAACAACTGGCCGCGCAGTACAACCTCGGCAACCGTGAGCCCAACGTGCAAATCTGGAGCATCGATCGGCGCGGCGATCGCTCGCTGACCCTGCGCCATCAACAGCACAATCGCAAACCTCTGGGTGAATCCACCGACGAGGTGCTCAAGCACCTGCACCGTCTGTGGGGTTTCGACATCCACCTGGAGACCGTGCAGGGCGACAAAGTGGTCAAAACCCACCACATGCCGCCTCGCGGCGAGCATGGCGAGACGGGCGACTACAGTCGTTCGGACATGTCGGTGATTCATCACCTCTAGCCTCGGACGACTGCCGACAGGGTATGCTGTCGGCTGTCATGGAGGCTGTATATGCACATCTACAAAGTTGGCGGCGCAGTACGCGACCGCCTGCTCGGGCGCCCGGTCAGCGATGTTGACTGGCTGGTGGTCGGCGCCACGGTCGAGGACATGCACGCCCAGGGCTTTCGCCCGGTCGGCGCCGATTTCCCCGTGTTCATCCACCCGAAAACCGGCGAGGAATACGCCCTGGCGCGCACCGAGCGCAAGAGCGGTCGTGGCTACGGCGGCTTCACCTTTCACGCCAGCCCAGAGGTGACACTCGAAGAAGACCTCATCCGTCGCGACCTGACCATCAATGCCATGGCCGAAGACGCGCAAGGCAATCTGCTGGATCCATACAACGGAAAGGCGGATCTGGAAAACCGCATTCTTCGCCACGTTTCACCGGCGTTCGCCGAAGATCCCCTGCGCGTACTGCGCGTTGCCCGGTTCGCTGCCCGCTATGCGCCGCTGGGCTTCAACGTCGCTGACGACACGCTGGAGCTGATGCGGCAGCTCAGCGTCAGCGGGGAACTACAGGCACTGACAGCCGAGCGGGCGTGGAAGGAAATCGAACGGGCGCTGATGGAAAGCCAACCTCAGGTGTTCATCGAGGTGCTGCGCGATTGCGGCGCGCTGCATGAGTTGATGCCAGAGCTCGATGGCTCCAGCCAGGCGCTCGCTGCGTTGCGTCAAGCGGCCGAGCACGACCAGTCGCTGCCGGTGCGCTGGGCCTGCCTGATGCTGGCCATCCACGACACCACGCAGATCAATGCCGTGAACCAGCGTTTCAAGGCACCACGCGACTGCCAGGAATTGGCGGGGTTGGTGGGTGACTGCCTGCCGCTGGCCGACCGCGCGCGCGAACTCGAACCTTCAGCGCTGCTGGCGCTGCTGCAGAAATTCGATGTATACCGCCGGCCGCAGCGCTTCGAGGAGTTCATCGCGGCGTGCCAGATGGCAGCCTTCGCCCGTGGCGCGCGCAGCTATGCACAAGCCGACTATCTGCGCGGCGCGGCATCGAAGGCACGGGGCGTGGATGTGAAACCGCTGGTGGCCAGAGGGCTGACCGGGCAGGCATTGGGTGAGGCGCTCAAGGCGGAGCGGCTGCACGTGCTGGCCCAGCACAAAGCCACTGCGCCTTGCGCATAGCCGCTAGGCGCCGCTTGGCGTCAACTGCAACCCGCGCCACTCGAACGGCACCGGCGCCAGCACCTGCTGAATGTCAGCCTCACGCCAAAGTTGCGCCATGACCTTGCCCTGCCCCGGATGCACCAGATCAGGCGCCAGCAGCGACAGCGGCCAGAGCACGAACGCATTCTTCAGGATCTCGGCGCGTGGCAGTACCAGGCCATCGAAGGTGCCGTTCAGGTCATCGAACATCAGCACGTCGATATCCAACGGCAAGCCTTTTCGGTCCGGCGCATAGCGGCCGTTGTCAGCTTCGATGAACTTGAGTCGGCGGTCCAGTTCCAGTAATGGCATGTCGGTTTGACCGCTGACCACCAGATTGAAAAACGGCCCGCTCTTGATGCCCACGGCTTGGCTTTCGAACACCGCCGAGCAGCGCATGTCACTCAGGATGCCGGCCAGCGCGTCGAGCCCCGCGCACAGATGGCGCTCGCGCTCGGTGTTGCTGCCCAGGCCCAGATAAACGGTGCTCAGAGACATCCGCGCTCGATCTCCACACCTACGCCACCCCGCGCCGCCGGTACGGCTCCGGGCTTGGTCAGCTTCAGTCGCATCCAGGGGATGTCGAACTCGGCCATCAGCGTTGCCGCCAGGCGCTCGGCAAAGGTTTCCACCAACTCGAAGCGCGACTGCTCGGCAAACGCCTGGACACGCGCCGAGACACTGGCGTAGTCGAGCGCCAGGCTGAGGTCGTCACCGGCTGCAGCGGGACGGTTGTCCCAGGCAAAACTCAGGTCCAGGCGCAGGCACTGGCGAATGTCGCGCTCCCAGTCGTAGGCGCCGATGACCGTATCGACCTCCAGCCCTTCGATGAACACTCTGTCCAAGCACTTCTCTCCACAGCACGACAAGGGCGACGGGCGCCGTTAGAATCAGGGCGTCCCCGCCCGGAATAGTTAGCATGTTTTGGTTACTGGCGCTGCTCGCCTACCTGCTCGGCTCGCTGTCCTTCGCCATCGTCCTCAGCCGCCTCGGCGGCCACCCGGACCCGCGTTTCAGCGGATCAGGCAACGCCGGTGCGACCAACATGCTGCGCCTGGCAGGGCGCAAGCTGGCCATCCTCACCCTGCTCGGCGACCTGTGCAAGGGTTTGCTGCCCGTGCTGTTGGCCGACTTTGTCGGCCTGAGCCTGCAAGACCAAGCCTGGATCGGCCTGTGCGCGGTGCTCGGCCACCTGTTTCCGCTGTACTTCCGCTTCAAGGGCGGCAAGGGCGTGGCCACTGCTGCCGGCATGCTCATGGGCTTGTATTTTCCTGCGGCGCTACTGGCGGTGGCAGCCTGGCTGCTGACCTTCTACCTGACCCGCACCAGCTCGCTGGCCGCGCTGATCGCCACACCCTTGACCCTGCCCCTGCTGGCCTGGCGCGAGCCTGCGGCGCTGCTGCCGATGAGCGTGCTCACCGTGCTGATCGTCTGGCGCCACCGCAACAACCTGCGCGACCTGTTCGCCGGACGCGAGCGCCACTTCTGAGCCCCGCCGTCAAAGCGGCGGCAGTTGCTCCATCGGCCAGCGCGCCTGCACGCTGATCGCCAGATCCTGCTGCTGGCCCGCCAATAGCCGCTGGCACCCAGCGTAGGCAATCATCGCGCCGTTATCGGTGCAGAACTTCGCACGCGCGTAGTACACATTGCCGCCCATGCTGGCCAACATGCCTTCGAGCGAGGTGCGCAACGCCTTGTTCGCACTCACGCCGCCAGCGATGACCAGGCGCTTGAGGCCAGTCTGCTTGAGCGCACGCTTGCACTTGATGGTCAGAGTCTCCACCACCGCCTGCTGGAACGCCAGCGACAGGTCGCAACGGGTTTGCTCGCTGTCGTCCCCGGCATTGCGGCACTGCTGCCAGGTATTGAGGGCGAAGGTCTTGAGGCCGCTGAAACTGAATTCCAGGCCCGGACGATCGGTCATGGGCCGAGGGAACACGAAACGTCCGGGGGTGCCCTGCTCGGCCAGGCGGGCGATTTCGGGACCACCCGGATAATTCAGGCCGATCAGCTTGGCGGTCTTGTCGAACGCTTCGCCGGCAGCGTCATCCAGGCTTTCACCCAAGAGCGCGTATTGGCCAATGCCATCGACCTGCACCAACTGCGTGTGACCGCCGGACACCAACAAGGCGACGAACGGAAACTGCGGCGGCTGCTCTTCGAGCATGGGCGCCAGCAGGTGACCTTCCATGTGATGGACACCGATGGCCGGAATGTCCCAGGCGAACGCCAGCGCCTGCGCACAAGACGCGCCCACCAGCAGCGCACCGACCAGGCCGGGGCCGGCGGTGTAGGCGATGGCGTCGATATCCTGGGCAACCTTGCCGGCCTCATCGAGCACTTCACGAATCAGCGGCAGCATGCGCTTGACGTGGTCACGCGAGGCGAGCTCGGGCACCACGCCGCCGTAGACGCGGTGCAGGTCGATCTGGCTGAACAGCGCATCGGCCAACAGGCCGCGTTCGCTGTCGTATAATGCGACGCCAGTTTCGTCGCAGGATGTTTCCAATCCCAGTACTAGCATGGGTCCGTGCCTTGTGGAGGCTGAATGCGAAGCCGCGCATTCTAGTCGCCGTACCCAGTGCCGACCAGCGGTTTTCGATCAGAGGCTTTGCATTCCGCCACACTAAGGGTTAACATCCGCAACCCTTGAAAACTGACGTTCTCCAGCACACCTTTGTTTTGCCAGGAGCACGTCCACCCCGGTAATGAATTAAGGTAGCCCTGGATGCCAGCCGTCAAAGTTAAAGAGAACGAACCCTTCGACGTAGCTCTGCGTCGTTTCAAGCGCTCCTGCGAAAAAGCCGGTGTATTGGCTGAAGTTCGTAGCCGCGAGTTTTACGAAAAGCCGACCGCCGAGCGTAAGCGCAAAGCCGCTGCTGCCGTGAAGCGTCACGCCAAGAAAGTCCAGCGCGAACAGCGCCGCGCCGTTCGTCTGTACTAATACAGACGTTCTACGCAAGGCTTCTGCCCAGCCCGGCCTCGTGCCGGGCTAATGGCAGTTGTAGCTGCAAATCCCAAGCCCTGTGCTTCGGGCGCCCAGACTCCGGTCATCGGGCATCTATTCAGCGCTTCACCTTCGAATGCCCGATGCGGCAGGTGAACCGCGCACTCGCATCTCCTTTGCTGCACTTCTGCGATTAGACTTGCCGTAGCCAGATAACGAGACTGCCATGGCCGGGCTGATTCCCCAGAGCTTCATCGATGATCTTCTCAACCGCACCGACATCGTCGATGTGGTGAGTTCGCGCATCCAACTGAAGAAGACCGGCAAGAATCATTCGGCCTGCTGTCCGTTCCACAAGGAAAAGACCCCGTCCTTCACCGTCAGCCCCGACAAGCAGTTCTACTACTGCTTCGGCTGCGGCGCCGGGGGCAACGCCTTGGGCTTCATCATGGACCACGACAACCTGGAGTTTCCCCAGGCGGTCGAGGAACTGGCCCGCGCCGCGGGCATGGAAGTACCCCGCGAGGAAGGCCGACGCGGGCAGAAGCCGCGCCAGCCCACCGACTCGCCTCTGTATCCGCTGCTCGAAGCCGCGGCCGAGTTCTATCGCCAGGCCTTGCGCAATCATCCGACGCGCAAGGCGGCAGTCGAATACCTCAAAGGCCGAGGCCTGTCCGGGGAAATCGCCCGTGATTTCGGCCTGGGCTTCGCGCCGCCGGGCTGGGACAACCTGTTCAAGCACCTGGGCGCGGACACCCTGCAGCAAAAAGTCATGATCGACGCCGGCTTGCTCATCGAGAACGCCGAAAGTGGCAAGCGCTACGACCGCTTCCGTGACCGGGTGATGTTCCCCATCCGCGACAGCCGCGGCCGCGTGATCGCCTTCGGTGGTCGGGTGCTGGGCGACGACAAGCCCAAGTACCTGAACTCACCGGAAACCCCGGTGTTCCACAAGGGCCAGGAACTCTACGGGCTGTACGAGGCGCGCAAGCACAACCGCAATCTCGACGAAATCATCGTGGTCGAGGGCTACATGGACGTCATCGCCCTGGCCCAGCAAGGCTTGCGCAATGCCGTAGCGACCCTCGGCACCGCCACCAGCGAGGAGCACCTCAAGCGCCTGTTTCGCGTGGTGCCCAACGTACTGTTCTGCTTCGACGGCGACCAGGCCGGACGAAAAGCCGCCTGGCGCGCCCTGGAAGCCGCACTGCCAACACTTCAGGATGGTCGCCGCGCGCGCTTCCTGTTCCTGCCCGAAGGTGAAGACCCGGACACCCTGGTCCGTGCCGAGGGCACCGATGCCTTCCAGGCGCGGATCCACCAGCACGCGCAACCGCTCGCCGACTACTTCTTCGAGCAACTGAGCAACGAAGCCGACCCGCGGTCACTGGAAGGCAAGGCGCACATGGCGACCCTGGCTGCACCGTTGATCGAAAAAATTCCGGGCGCCAATTTGCGTCAGTTGATGCGCAACAGGCTGAAGGAAATCACCGGCCTGGACATGCAGCAAATGGAGCAACTGGCCCAGCAGCCGGCAGCCCCCAACGTACCGGACTACGATCCAGGCTATGACTACGACGCCATGGCCAGCTACACCCCGGACTTTTCCGACCAGCACTACGACTATGGCCAGGCACAGCCAGAACAACGGCCCTGGACGCCCCCCAAGGGCGGCTCGAAAAAGCCCTGGGAGGGCAAAGGCAAGCCCTGGGACAAGCAGCGCAAAGGCGCCAGAGGCTGGCAGCGCGATGAGGCTCCGCCACGCACCCCAGCCCCCGTGGAACCCCCGGCTCTCGCGGCCTTGCGCACTTTACTGCACTACCCGCTGCTGGCCGGCAAGGTGGAAGATGCCAGCCATTTCGCTGCCGAGGAACACCTCTACAGCCAGCTGTTGGTGGCCTTGATCGAAGCCGTGCAGAAAAATCCTGGTCTAAGCTCGATGCAGTTGATCGCGCGCTGGCACGGCACCGACCAAGGCCGCCTGTTGCGGGCACTGGCGGAGAAGGAATGGCTCATCGATGCCGATAACCTTGAACAACAGTTTTTCGACACCATTACTAGCTTGTCTGCTCGCCAGCGCGAGCGAAGCCTGGAACATCTGCTCAGGAAAGCACGTCAAAGTGAGCTGAGCGGCGAGGAAAAATCGCAGCTTCTTGCCCTTTTGAGCAGGAATGTTCCCGCACAAACCCCGACCTCATCTGGCGCGTGAGGTCCATGCTCGGGTATAATCCTCGGCTTGTTTTTTGCCCGCCAAGACCTTCAGTGGATAGGGTGTTATGTCCGGAAAAGCGCAACAGCAATCTCGTATCAAAGAGTTGATCACCCGCGGTCGTGAGCAGGGCTACCTGACTTACGCGGAGGTCAACGACCACCTGCCTGAGGATATTTCAGATCCGGAACAGGTGGAAGACATCATCCGCATGATCAACGACATGGGGATCAACGTATTCGAGAGTGCTCCGGATGCGGATGCCCTGCTGTTGGCGGAAGCCGACACCGACGAAGCCGCGGCCGAGGAAGCCGCCGCTGCGTTGGCAGCAGTCGAAACCGATATCGGCCGCACGACCGACCCGGTGCGCATGTACATGCGTGAAATGGGTACCGTCGAGCTGCTGACCCGCGAAGGCGAGATCGAAATCGCCAAGCGCATCGAGGAAGGCATCCGTGAAGTCATGGGCGCCATCGCCCACTTCCCGGGCACCGTCGATCACATTCTCGGCGAGTACGACCGCGTCACCACCGAAGGCGGCCGCCTGTCGGATGTGCTCAGCGGCTACATCGACCCTGACGACAACATCGCCGCACCGACCGAAGAAGTGCCGGTCATCGGTGCCAAGGCGCCCGCCGCCAAGGAAGAGTCCGACGAGGAAGAAGAAGAGAGCGCCGACGGCGACGAAGAGGAAGAGACCGAGAGCGGTCCGGACCCTGTCGTTGCCGCACAGCGTTTCGGTGCGGTCTCCGACCAGCTGCAGGCCACCAACAAGGTGGTGAAGAAGCATGGTCGCGGCGCCAAGGAAAGCGTCCAGGCACTGCAAGCCCTGGCCGACCTGTTCATGCCGATCAAGCTGGTACCCAAGCAGTTCGACGCGCTCGTCGAGCGTGTGCGCGGTGCCCTAGACCGCCTGCGTCAACAGGAACGCGCCATCATGCAGTTGTGCGTGCGTGATGCCCGCATGCCTCGCGCCGACTTCCTGCGCCTGTTCCCCAGCAACGAAACCGACCAGACCTGGAGCGGTGATCTGGCCAAGCGCAGCACCAAGTGGGCTGCCGCGCTGGGCGAGAAAGACGCGGCCATCGTCGCCTGCCAGCAGAAGTTGATCGACCTCGAAACCGAAAGCGGTCTGACCGTTGCCGAAATCAAGGAAATCAACCGCCGCATGTCCATCGGCGAGGCGAAAGCCCGTCGCGCCAAGAAAGAAATGGTCGAGGCGAACCTGCGTCTGGTGATTTCCATCGCCAAGAAGTACACCAACCGTGGCCTGCAATTCCTCGATCTGATCCAGGAAGGCAACATTGGCTTGATGAAGGCGGTGGACAAGTTCGAATACCGTCGTGGCTACAAGTTCTCGACCTACGCCACCTGGTGGATTCGCCAGGCGATCACCCGCTCGATCGCCGACCAGGCGCGCACCATCCGTATTCCGGTGCACATGATCGAGACGATCAACAAGCTCAACCGTATTTCCCGGCAGATGCTGCAGGAAATGGGTCGCGAACCGACGCCGGAAGAGCTGGGCGAGCGTATGGAAATGCCTGAGGACAAGATCCGCAAGGTATTGAAGATCGCCAAAGAGCCGATCTCCATGGAAACCCCGATCGGCGACGACGAAGACTCGCACCTGGGCGACTTCATCGAGGACTCCACCATGCAGTCCCCGATCGATGTCGCCACGGTCGAAAGCCTCAAGGAAGCCACGCGCGACGTACTCTCGGGCCTTACCGCCCGTGAAGCGAAAGTGCTGCGCATGCGCTTCGGCATCGATATGAACACCGACCACACCCTCGAAGAGGTCGGCAAGCAGTTCGACGTGACCCGCGAGCGGATCCGTCAGATCGAAGCCAAGGCGCTGCGCAAACTGCGTCATCCGACGCGCAGCGAGCATCTACGCTCCTTCCTCGACGAGTGATGACGAACCCCGGCCCAGGCCGGGGTTTTTCTTGGGCGACAAAAACCTGCAGGCCGTTGGCCGCATTCCTCGGCACCGTTCATCCCGGCACGTCTACACTCGAATCAGCCCCTTTGATCGAGAGTTCGCCATGCCCTTGCTGCCGGCACTTGTGCTGTTGCTCCTGCTGATCTGGAACACAACTGCCAGCGCTTTGACCGACCAGAACACTGCTGCCGCCCTACCCCCTGCGTCCGAATCGTCTTCGCAGATTCGGCCTACCGACGCCAACCTCACCGTGGATGCCCGCAGTCATGCGCCAATGCAGGTCGTCGATCGTCAGCAAGTGGTCCTGTGGCACAACCTGTTGCTGCTTGGCTTGCCAGCGCTTGCCGCCGTGGTGGCGATTCTCATCGCCATGTTGCGGATCAATCGCCGCCTGACTTCGGAAATTTCTCGGCGAATCGCCCTCGAGCAGGAGTTGCGTAGCAGCGAATACCATTATCGAGGCCTGATCGAGAGCCTGTCGGCAGTGGCCTGGGAAGCCGATGCCAACGACTTCACCTACAGCTACGTCTCCCCCCACGCCGAGGATCTGCTCGGTTATCCACAGCGCGAGTGGCTCAAGCCCGGTTTCTGGCGGGGCATTCTGCACCCCGATGACGCCCTCCGTGTGCAGCACTACTGCGACAGCGAAACGGCAGCGGGCCGCGACCACAGCCTGGACTACCGTGTGGTACGTGCCGACGGCCAGACACTGTGGGTGCGCAACATCGTCAGCATGATCGGCCACGGTCATAAACCGCTGATTCGCGGCCTGATGATCGACATCAGCGAAACCAAGCGCACCGAAGAGGCGCTGCGTCTTTCCGAACAGAAGTTCGCCAAGGCCTTCCATGCCTCGCCCGACGGCCTGCTGCTGTCACGCCAGCGCGACGGCTTGCTGCTGGAG
This sequence comes from Pseudomonas boreofloridensis, assembly GCF_030580795.1. Lineage (NCBI taxonomy): Bacteria > Pseudomonadati > Pseudomonadota > Gammaproteobacteria > Pseudomonadales > Pseudomonadaceae > Pseudomonas > Pseudomonas boreofloridensis. Next base: position 27,354 of record NZ_JAUQOQ010000028.1, read on the forward strand.
GTCAACGAGGGTTTCTGCCGCCTGACCGGCTACGACATCGACCCCAACCGCGATCAGAACAGCCTGGACCTGGGCATCTGGGCCGACCTCGACGAGCGCGCGCGCCTGGTCGAACGCTTGCGCCGCGACGGCTTCGTGCGCGATTTCAGCTGCCATATCCGCCGCAGCGATGGTCAGATTCGGCTATGCGAAGTGTCTGCGCGACCGCTGCCCATCGGCGACACCGACTGCATGCTGACCATTACCCGCGATATCACCGAACGCCACCTGATGCAGGAAAAGCTGCAACTGGCCGCCACGGTATTCGAGAACACGGCCGAAGGCGTGCTCATCACCGATCCCGAGCAGCACATCAGTGCGGTCAACCGTGCCTTCAGCGAGATCACCGGCTACAGCGAACACGAAGCCCTCGGCCAGACGCCACGCCTGCTCGCCTCGGGCCAGCACGACAGCGCTTTTTACGCCGCCCTCTGGCATCAGCTGTGCGCCGAAGGCCACTGGCAGGGCGAAATCTGCAATCGACGCAAGAACGGTGAACTCTATCCCAGTTGGCTGACCATCAGCGCCGTGCGCAACCGCGAGGGGGAGATCAGCCACTTCGTCGCGGTCTTCGCCGACATCTCCAGCCTCAAGCACGCCCAGGCGGAACTGGACTACCAGGCTCACCACGACCCGTTGACCGGCCTGCCCAACCGCACCCTGTTCGAGAACCGCCTGCAAGCCACCCTCAACTGCGCCCAGGCCCCCAACCGCCAGGGCGCCGTGCTGTTTCTCGACCTCGACCGCTTCAAGCACATCAACGACAGCCTCGGTCATCCCGTCGGCGACCTGCTGCTCAAAGGCATCGCCCAGCGCCTCAGGGAGCAGGTGCGCGATGTCGACACCGTGGCACGCCTGGGCGGCGACGAGTTCATCATTCTCCTGCCCGGCCTGCACCGCCCCAGCGATGCCAGTGCCATCGCCAACAAACTGTTGGCCTGCTTCCACGCCCCGGTGCAGGCGGGCGAGCACGAGTTCTTCACCAGCGCCAGCATCGGCATCAGCCTCTACCCGCAAGACGGCACCGACGTCGCCACCCTGATCCGCAACGCCGACGCCGCCATGTACCGCTCCAAAGCCAAAGGCCGCAATCGCGTGGAGAGCTACACCCTGGACCTCACCACCCAGGCCAACGAGCGGATCTTCCTCGAACACGAACTGCGCCGGGCCATCGAGCGCAACGAACTGAGCCTGTACTACCAACCCAAGTTCAGCCTCAAGACCCAGGCCCTGGTCGGCGCCGAAGCGCTGGTACGCTGGACGCACCCCACTTTCGGCGAAGTGCCACCCGAACAGTTCATCCACCTGGCCGAAGAGAATGGCAGCATCCTGCAATTGGGTGATTGGGTGCTGGAGCAGGCCTGCCGGCAGATGCACCAGTGGAAGCACGCCTACGCACCGTTCGGCCCGTTGTCGATCAACCTGGCCGGCGCGCAGTTGCGCCAGCCGAGCCTGGCGCGGCGCATCGAACACCTGCTCGGCACCTTCCAGCTCCAGGCCGGCGACCTGCAGTTGGAGATCACCGAGAACTTCATCATGAGCCAGGCCGAAGAGGCCCTGGCCATCCTGCACCAACTCAAGGGCCTGGGCGTGCAACTGGCGATCGACGACTTCGGCACGGGTTACTCGTCGCTCAGCTACCTCAAGCGCCTACCGCTGGACATCCTCAAGATCGACCAGTCATTCATCCGCGGCCTGCCGGACGATCCCCACGACGCCGCCATCGCCCGCGCCATCATCGCCCTGGGCCGCAGCATGCAACTGACGATCATTGCCGAAGGCGTGGAAACCCCGGCCCAGCAACGCTTCCTGGCGGCTGAAGGGTGTGAGCAGATTCAGGGCTACATCGTCAGCCTGCCGCTGCCGGCCGAGCAGTTCGCCGCGCGCTTTCTTCGCATAGCACCAACGGATCTTTCAGATGGCACCCATGGCCAACCCTCGTTATAATCGCGCCGACCTCTGGGGCCTATAGCTCAGTTGGTTAGAGCAGAGGACTCATAATCCTTTGGTCCACGGTTCGAGTCCGTGTGGGCCCACCAACCTTGAAGCCGCGTACTACGCGGCTTTCGGCTTTTTGGGTTTGTGGCAGCCGGATCAGTCCTATGGTCCAAAGGTACAAATTAGGTACAGTGCGGCTTCGCTTGCACGCCTTTGGAGTCCTTCAGATGGCCACAATCGTCAAAACCCCTGCCGGCACCTGGAAGGCCGTCATCCGCAAGACCGGATGGCCGACCAACGCCAAAACCTTCCGCACCAAACGCGACGCCGAAGATTGGTCACGACGTACCGAAGATGAAATGGTGCGGGGTGTCTATATCCAGCGCAGCGGGTCCGAGCGACTGACGCTTGAAAAAGCCTTGCAGCGATATCTACGGGAAATCACGCCGACGAAGAAACCAACGACTCAGCGGGCGGAGATCACCAAGGCGAAGCAGTTAATCAAGGGGCTGGGTAAATACTCGCTCGCTGCACTTTCTGCCGAAGTGATAGCCGATTACCGAGTTACCGTGGCTATGTCATGACTGATGATTACGCCGGCGATAACGCGTTGGCGTTGCAGCCGGGCGTGGAGCGACTGGCGTGCATGGCCCATGCGCGACGCAAGTTCGTGGACGCGCAAAAAGTGCAGCCCAAAGGTAAAACCGGACGGGCTGATATCGCGCTGGCGATGATCAACAAGCTGTACGGCATCGAGCGCGAGCTCAAGGACGTCAGTGATGAACAGCGGTTTGCTGGTCGACAGGAGAAAAGCCTGCCGATCCTGACACAACTGAAAAGCTGGCTGGATAAAACCCAGTCGCAGGTGACCGCACAAAGTGCGTTGGGCAAGGCAGTGCATTACCTGGCGAACAACTGGAGTCGACTGGAGCGCTATGTCGAAGCGGGTTACTTGCCCATCGATAACAATACGGCCGAAAGAGCGATCAAGCCGTTTGTCATAGGGCGCAAGGCCTGGCTGTTCAGCGACACCGTCAACGGCGCCAGTGCCAGCGCGAAGATCTACAGCCTGATCGAGACCGCCAAGGTCAACGGCCAAGAGCCTTATACGTGGCTGCATCACGTACTTGAGAGGCTACCGCAAGCCTCGTCGGTAGCAGACTACGAAGCGCTGCTACCGTGGAACTGCTCGCCAGAGATGCTACGGTAAACCGTTACCCCACTGTTGGGCAGGTGGGGTTTATGGATCGCGTACAAGGTATTTGTGACCGAGGACGAGCGTGCCGAGCTGATAGAGCGAGCCGCGCAAGCGGGCATGTCTCAATCGGCATTCATGCGCGCGGTCGGATTGAACACGCCAATACGGTCGATCGTAGACCTGACCGCCGTGGCCGATCTGGTCAAGGCCCATGGCGACCTTGGGCGGGTCGCGGGACTGTTGAAACTTTGGCTCGCAGAGAAGCGCGGCCAAGGTGCAAGGCCGACCGACGTGGAAGCGATGATGAACGACTTCCGAAAATTGCAGGGCGAACTCCTCACTACTATGTCGCGAGTTGTAAGATGATATATCACGCTTCCTACCCGCTCACCTGACACTCACTAGATCGAGGAAAGCATGGCAGAAAAAGACATAGGTCACGACTTAGCAATTGCGAAAGTCTACAAAAATAACCCTGGGGATCTAGCCGCTATGATCACTGCGTTCATAAAAGAGGGCGCAAGCTTAGAAGAATGGAAAATACTAATCCGCCAAACTATTGCAACTAGAAAAATAAAGGACCGCAACCAAGACCAATGATCGCGACCGCGACATATGAGATACTTAAGAACCAATAACCGTTGAGCGCATTGAAGCTCTTAGTCGACTGATAGATAAGCACACAGATGTCGTAAACACTGCAATCCTTGCCAGCCTTGAACGATGGAGCATCATTAACCCGGCCTAAAGACAGGAGCCATTTACACTAAATCCTGCCTTACATCATAGAAAGCAAGAAATCGACGACCTGAAGATCAAATTAAATCAATGAAAGCCAACTATGAATACAAAACAAAACTAGAGCACTGCAATAGCAAACCGTCAAAGTGGAAGGCGAACATCAGTCCGCCTTCACGATAATCATTCCTCTGTCAACTGCCCTTCTTTTTCACGAAGAAGCCGCTCCATCATGCGATTAGTTAACTCTAGTTCTTGCGACAGATTAATTGGTGCATCAGTATGCAATGGCGACATATCCAAATTTTCCAAACGACGCTTGCTTGCTTTTCGACCGAACGAGAAGCGCCAACCATGCAGGGAGTTGAAAAGCGCCGCATAATATAGCAACTCGGCTTTCTTCAGATCTACTTTCGGAGTCAGAATGGTACACGAATCACCGCCATTTCCTTTAGGCAAAAACTTGTAGAAATGAACGGTTGCGTGCCCCAAACCTGAAATACAAATTGCAGGCCCCGTGAACACTTTGTCATCCTCAAAAGGCTCTACATAAGCCACAACACCGTTATTCATCTCCGTATTTGTGACAAAAGCCACATCACCGTGCGTGTAATCATCAGTACTTTTAGACTTAGCCACAGCAATTGAAAAAAGCTCTTCAACCCTCACAGATCCAGCCCCTTTCGAATTTCCTGAAATACCAGCTCAGTTTGAATCGAGCCCAACTCCGACTTCAGGCTATTGACATCAAGATTCGCGTTATCGAGATACTGCTGTGGAATCAGCTCAAGCGCACTATCTTGCAGATTGATAGCTTTAGCCTGAATTACACCTGGCACCTCATCGATTCGCCCGCCATCGACAAATTTTACGATGTCTGGTGTAAGTACTTCAAGCTGGCTAATATCAGCGTGGGGCAGCCTGCGCTTTTTGAGCTTATAGAAACCGTCATCAGTTACCCGAACAAACAAACACTTGGCACTTTCACGATGAGGCTCGCCTTTTCTAACAACGATGATCACCGGCTCCACAGACGCCTGCGGATAAAACAAATCGTTGGGGAAGGACATTGAGGCAACAAGAGTATTCTGCTGGAGAAGCTTCTTTCTCCAGGCCATTTCTTTCCCACTAGAATACATAACTGAAACTGGTATTACACACAGTAACAGCCCTCCATCGACCATCTGTTCGAGCGCATGATCGATGAAAGTAAATTCCTGCTCGTCCTCTCGCTTCAGTGCAAATGGAGGATTCATCAATACCTTGGTGACCGCTTTTCTATCTCCAGCATCTTCTTGGTATTCAGCGCTAACCTCTCCGTTACGAATTTTTCTATTGAGATTTAGAGACAGGCAATCACCATTGACAATATTATTCTTCCCGTCGCCACGGAAGATCATGTTAACAATTGCCAAAGACGCAACGTTCGCCTGCTGCTCAACGCCAAATATCCGATGCTTTTTAAACATTTCGACATTTTCTGGCTCGTTATTTCTGACCGCATCATATGCAGCAACAAGGAAACCACCGGTACCACACGCTGGATCGTATACCAAATCGCTCGAGGTAATTTTTAATACTTTTGCAGAGAACTCTGTGATATGTCTTGGAGTAAGGACAATCCCTATATCCTTAGCCCCATTACCATACTTTAAGAACACCTCATAAAACTTGCCCAGCAGATCCTGACTACCATCCATTGCCGCCTTAATATTTATTTTTCGCAACAAGAAGAAAACTTTTACAACTGCGGCCTTATACTTGCTACGAGCAGCAGATTCCTGAGGCAATCTAATTTCTATATACTCAGCAAACTGACGCTTAGCGTGATTTATGAGTACATCTTCAGCCCGGTTGTTAATATCCTTTATGAAGACCTCAGGCGAGGCATTGAAATTAGGCAAAGTGTCAGATACCATCGCCAACAACACCGACGACATCACGGTCGCGCGAAGATCTTTATTAATCGAAGCCTTATGAAGCTCTTCGTTAATCTGCTCCGCAATGGACATTAGCACCACCTCGTCTGTGACTAATTCGTTTAGCACATTCGAGTTAGACTCAACTAGATACCTAGCTTGGACGGGAGAAAGTAGACCAGTTATGAACTTATCATTGTAGACGACTTGATCAATGGTACCGTCTTGTTTGACGAAGCCTGTCCTGACTAGGTATCCTTCTTCATCATTTCCCGCCACACCGCAAACTATTCTAGCTTTCACAAGCGAAGAATTATTAATTTGCCTCGCATAATCAACAGCTTCCAGGTAAGCAGTATCGATCTGATTCTGCTGTCCCTTAGCCTCTATTACCCAAAGCGAGTCTTCAAAAATCTTCAATACATATTCAGGTCGCTGACGCCCTAAAACTTCAGCTACCCCAGGATGATCGAGGCACTCTTGTTGCGTGTACAACTCTCCCCCTGCCGCCCGAATTGGATTTTTTGTATTCCAACCCATTCTTGACAGATCATTTTTGATGAATACGTACGACGAAAACTCCGATTTTCTCGACATTTAGCTTTCTCAAGATCTAATGAAGGCGAGGAATGACCTAATCAGCCTTACGCCGACGTCAACGAGCTGCTCCAGGCGGTACAGTACAGGTACACAGATAAGCTTTGGAAAGCTACGCTCGCTTACGTAGAGCTACAGGAGGCGTTTTTACAAGGATAACGTCAACCTACGCTTGGTTAACCTGCTATTATCAGTGCTACTATAGCGAGTACGCAACTCATAATCCTTTGGTCCACAGTTCGAGTCCGTGTGGGCCCACCATGTTAGAAGCCGCGCACCGCGCGGCTTTGTCGTTTCTGGCGGCGGCCGTTTTTATGTGGCACTGGAGCTCACTGCCCACAAACTGTCCACACCAGCACATTAGACAGTGAGCCGAATGGCGCATCGTATTCGGCTCCCGGATTTGGCTATAACGAGTGGCCCCGTTTCACTCGTCGAGCCGAGCGCCCTGCGCCACTGCCAGGCCTCCCTACCCACACTCAGGGGCGACGCCTAGGCATAACCGGTGCAGTGGGGAATGGTGCCAAGTGCAAAGCTGCCTGGACATCAGACTGGGAACCTCAATCAGTTGTAGTGACCCAATCCACCACTCGCAGACCAGGAACGCGGTCAAACTCCCTGCGGTTATTGGTGACGACGGTCAGACCTCTTGAGCGGGCATGTCCAGCGATCATTTGATCGTACGGTCCAATGGGTTTCCCAATACGGGCTAGCTCGGCACGAAGCTGGCCGGTATGAGCAGCGGCCGCCTGGTCATAATCGAGTACATCAAGGCGTGCAGCGAAGCCCTCGACGTTGGCCAAATTACGCTCAGGGCTAGACGATTTTTCCGCACCATAAATAAGCTCCATGAGCGTTAGTGTACTGATGCACATCTGACCATCATGGCGTTTGAAGGCCTCCCTGACTTCTTGCGGGCGGTTCTTTATGGTGAAGATGCACATGTTGGTATCGAGCATGAACTTCAGCATCAGAAAGACTCACGCTCTTGATCTGCTGGCTGTTCACGTTCGTCCATGAAATCGTGTGTGACACCTTCGCCGTCGAACCAGCTATCCCAGGACTCGCCAGCGGGCGTGATGATTCGGGCGCGACCGAGCACGACAACGTCGACACGCTTTACATCGTCGGGTAATGCGACGGCCTTAGGTAACCTGACAGCCTGGCTTCGATTACTCTGGAAGACTGACCCCTGTTCCATAATCCATCCTTTTCTACTGATTCATTCGGTCAACATAATTCTAAGCACTCAGGGATATGTCAACGGGATATACAAAATTCTGACGAGCTCCGCTTTGTCTAGTTTCCCAAGCGGCTCCCCGCAAACCCCCGTACCATCGCCTGAGTCCACCGCACCAAGAGCCCCGCCATGCCAGACACCCTCCCCCTGGACCACACCGACCGCCAGCTCATCGCCCTGCTGCAAATCAACGCCCGCGAAAGCGTGGCGACGCTGGCGCGTCAATTGGGTATCGCCCGCACCACGGTCACCTCGCGCCTGGCGCGGCTGGAAAAGCACAAGGTGATCACCGGCTATGGCGTGCGCCTGGGTCAGCGTCTGGCCGGCGGCGGTCTGCAAGCCTACGTCGGGATCAAGGTTCAGCCACGTGCCGGACGCGAGGTGGTGCGCCGGCTCTCGGCCATGGGCCAGGTGCAGCAACTGTGCGCGGTGAGTGGGGAGTTCGACTATGTGGCCTGGTTGCGCAGCGACTCCCCCGAACAGCTCGACCAGTTACTCGACCAGATCGGCAGCCTTGAAGGGGTCGAGAAAACCACCACGTCGATCATCCTCAGCCACAAGGTGGATCGTGGCCAGGCGGTGTAAACGCTCGTCATAACGTTCGACGCTCAAGTCGTTATGACGAGAAAACAGGCATTTCGACGCCACTCTTGCTCTTAATAACGACCATCCCTAGCCCTAAAATGATCGCCAGGCATTTCCTATACTCAGGCTCCGCCCTCTGCGCAGCCGCTCTGGCAAGGTCATCAGATGAACAAGAAAAACCGCCATCCCGCCGACGGCAAGCCACCGGTGACCATCTTCGGCCCCGATTTTCCCTTCGCATTCGATGACTGGCTGGAGCATCCTGCCGGGCTCGGCAGTATTCCCGTCGAGCGACAGGGCGAGGAAGTCGCCATCGTCGGCGCCGGGATCGCCGGTCTGGTGGCGGCCTACGAGCTGATGAAGTTGGGCCTCAAGCCAGTGGTGTACGAGGCGTCGAAACTCGGGGGGCGGTTGCGCTCGCAGGCCTTCAACGGCACCGACGCCATCGTCGCCGAACTGGGCGGCATGCGCTTTCCAGTGTCCTCCACCGCCTTCTACCACTATGTCGACAAGCTGGGGCTGGAAACCCGCCCCTTCCCCAACCCGCTGACCCCGGCCTCACCCAGCACGGTGATCGATCTGGAGGGCCAGACCTATTACGCAGAAAACCCCGGCGATCTGCCACCGATCTTCCGCGAAGTGGCAGACGCCTGGGCCGACGCGCTGGAAGACCGCGCGTCCTTCGGCGAGATCCAGCAGGCGATCCGCGAGCGTGACGTGCCGCGTCTGAAAGCGCTGTGGAATACGCTGGTTCCGCTGTGGGACGACCGCACCTTCTATGATTTCGTGGCCACCTCCAAGGCCTTTGCCCAGCTGAGCTTCCAGCACCGCGAAGTGTTCGGCCAAGTGGGCTTCGGCACCGGCGGCTGGGATTCGGACTTCCCCAATTCGATGCTGGAAATCTTCCGCGTGGTGATGACCAATTGCGACGATCACCAGCACCTGGTGGTCGGTGGCGTCGAGCAGGTGCCGCAGGGCATCTGGCGGCACGCCCCGGCGCAGGCGGCGCACTGGCCGGCCGGTACCAGCCTCAAGTCGCTGCACGGCGGTGCACCGCGCGCGGGGGTCAAGCGCATCGCGCGGGCCAGTGACGGGCGTCTGGCGGTCACCGACAACTACGGCGACTGCCGCCACTACGCGGCAGTGCTGACCACCTGCCAGAGCTGGCTGCTGACCACGCAGATCGACTGCGAGGAAGCGCTGTTCTCGCAGAAGATGTGGATGGCCCTGGACCGCACGCGCTACATGCAGTCGTCGAAGACCTTCGTCATGGTCGATCGGCCGTTCTGGAAAGACAAAGACCCGGAAACCGGCCGCGACCTGCTGAGCATGACCCTCACCGACCGCCTCACGCGCGGCACCTATCTGTTCGACAACGGCGACGACAAGCCGGGGGTGATTTGCCTGTCCTATGCATGGATGAGCGATGCCCTGAAGATGCTGCCGCACCCTACAGAAAAACGTGTGCAACTGGCCCTGGACTCGCTGAAGAAGATCTACCCGAAGACCGACATCGCCGGGCATATCATCGGCGACCCGATCACCATTTCCTGGGAAGCCGATCCTTACTTCCTCGGTGCCTTCAAAGGCGCACTGCCGGGCCATTACCGCTACAACCAGCGCATGTACGCGCACTTCATGCAGCAGGATCTGCCGGCCGAGCAGCGCGGCATCTTCATCGCCGGCGACGATGTGTCCTGGACGCCGGCTTGGGTGGAAGGCGCGGTGCAGACTTCGCTGAATGCGGTGTGGGGTATCATGAACCACTTTGGCGGCCGCACACATCCGGACAATCCAGGTCCTGGTGACGTGTTCGCCGACATCGGCCCCATCGCCCTGCCCGACTGAAAACCGCGAGGAAACGGCATGCGCATCGCCCTGTTCCAAGGCGCGCCCAGGCCACTGGACGTCTCTGGCAACCTAGACCGGTTGCGCGAACGGGCACATCAGGCGGCGGCGCAAGGTGCGCAGTTGCTGGTGTGCCCGGAAATGTTCCTGAGCGGCTACAACATCGGTGCCCAGGCCGTGCAGCGCCTGGCCGAGCCCGTCGATGGGCCATCGGCCCAGGCTGTGGGCGAGCTTGCACAGGCGCAGAACATTGCCATCGTCTATGGCTATCCGGAGCAGGGCGAAGACGGCGCGGTCTACAACAGCGTGCAGTTGATCGACGCTCACGGCCGCCGACTGTGCAACTACCGTAAGACGCACCTGTTCGGTGAGCTGGACCGCACGATGTTCAGCCCCGGCGAGGAGCACTTCCCGGTGGTGGCGTTGAATGGCTGGAAGCTGGGGCTGCTGATCTGCTACGACATCGAGTTCCCCGAGAACGCCCGGCGCCTGGCGTTGAACGGTGCCGAACTGATCCTGGTGCCGACCGCCAACATGGCGCCCTACGATTTCGTCTGCCAGGTGACCGTACGTTCGCGGGCGCAGGAGAACCAGTGCTACCTGGTGTACGCCAACTACTGCGGCTCGGAAGGTGAGATCCAGTATTGCGGGCAGAGCAGCATCGTCGCGCCGGACGGCAGCCAACTGAGCCTGGCCGGGAATGAGGAAAGCCTGCTGCTGGCAGACCTGTCACATCACACGCTGAGGCAAGGACGCGAGGCCTTCCCGTATCTGGCCGACCTGCGGCACGACCTGCATCGCGTCCAGCGCTGAGCCGCCAGAGCTGCGGCGGCGCAAATACGCTAGCATGCGCCCATGACCGACCCGATCCGCACGTTGACCCTGGCCAACGGCCTGCACCTGACCTTGCGCCACGCGCCACGCCTCAAACGCGCTGCCGCCGCCCTGCGGGTGCATGCCGGTAGCCACGATGCCCCGGCCAGATGGCCCGGCCTCGCGCATTTTCTCGAACACCTGTTCTTCCTCGGCACCGCCCGCTTTCCTTTGCAGGACGGCCTGATGCGTCATGTGCAGGCGGTCGGGGGTCAGGTGAATGCCAGCACCCGCGAGCGCATCACCGATTTTTTCTTCGAAGTGCCTGTCAGCGCCCTAGGCTCGGCACTGGAGCGCCTGTGCCAGATGCTGGCCGAGCCGGATCTGAGCGTCGAGCGCCAGCGCCGCGAGCGTGAGGTGATCCACGCCGAGTTCATCGCCTGGTCGCGCGACGACCAGGCGCAGCGCCAGTTCGCGCTGTTGCAGCGTGTGTCGCCGCGCCATCCGTTGAGTCGATTTCATGCAGGCAATCGATACAGCCTGGCCGTCCAGGATCCTGCCTTCCAACGAGCGCTGCTCGACTTCCACGCCCGTTTCTACCGGGGTAGCCACATTCACTTGAGCCTGTGCGGCCCGCAATCGCTGGACGCACTCGAAGCACTGGCACGACCGTTCGCCAACCTGTTCGCCGAGGGTCCAGCGCAGGCACAGCAACCGCCTCCTGCCCTGCTCGACGCGCCCTGGGTCGAACACCCGGCCACGGCGGGCTGTCTGGAGCTGCTCTTTGCCCACGACGCGCTGCCGCCGGGCGCCGCACAGGCGTTGGAACTGCTGCTGTCCTGCTTGAATGACAGCCGCCCCGGTGGCTGGCTCGACGCCTTGCGCGAACGCGGCTGGCTGCGGGACGTCCACAGCGAGACGCTGTACGCCTTCGCCGGACAGGTGCTCTGGCACATTCGATTGCATCTGAGCGATGACGCTCCGCCAGCAGAAGTCCGCAACCTGCTGCACGGCTGGCTCGGCAGCTTGCGTCACTCGAGCGCCACGCGACTCAATGACGAATTCGGGCGCTTGCAACAGCGCCGCGAACAAGCCGCCAGCGCCCTGGATCTGGCGCGTCGAGACAGCGCCGACACCCCGTTCGCGGCATTGGACGCACAAGCGCTCGAGGCCTTCCAAGCACTGCTCGCAGACCTTCCCGCCAGCGCCCACGGCCACTGGCCGCCACCTGACGATGAGCCGTTGCTGCGGGCTGACCTGCCGGGCGCACGTGCCGGCCTGCCCGACGACGTGGCGATCAGCGCGTTGCTGCCACCTGAGCGTGGCCTGGCGACGCTCTACCTGCATTGGTTGATCGCCTCGCCGCTGCGCGAGCGCTTCCATCACGTCCTGTCGCAAAACCTGCGACCCTTGCTCGAACGTGCCCATCGCGCCTCGCTGCAATTGGACTTCAGCCGGGAGGGCGAGCACTGGCAACTGCGCTGTGCGGGCAGCCCGGGCGCAGTGATTCGCACCGTCGCCCTGGCACTGGAGGCTCTGCGCCAACCGAGCGCTGAACTGTTACGCACTCCAGCGCCCAGCAAAGCGCCGCAAATGCCGATCCGAGCGCTGCTGAGCGCGCTGCCCGATCATCTGCACGGCAGGGCCGCGCCGCCTCAACCGGCGAGCCTGCTGGATCAATCGATGCTCGACCAGCTCTGGGCCAGCGCCCCTCGGCAAGGCCTCGCCATCGGCTTCGACCTTACCGCACAAGCCGCGCTCGGCGCTGTGCTCAAGCACGCGCCCGGAAAGCCTGGCGTGCGGCCGTCTGCCCCGACACGCTCGCCGGGCCGGCGTTGGGTGCGGCACGCCACAGGCGGCAGCGAGCATGCCGTTGTGCTGTTCTGCCCGCTGCCCAGCGCAGCCGAGGGCCCTGGTCGGCTGCTGGCGCAAGCGCTGCAAGGGCCGGTGTACCAGCGTCTGCGCGTGGAGTTGCAATTGGGCTATGCGGTGTTCAGTGCCTTTCGTCAGATCCAGGGCCAAGGCGGCTTGCTGTTCGGCGTGCAATCGCCGAAGGCGAGCCCCGCGCAGATTCTCGATCATCTCTTCACAGTGCTGAACGAAGGAGTAACGCTCGACACGGCCGCCCAGGCAGCCCTGGCGGCGCAGTTCGACGAACCGGCGATGCCCAATGCCGAGGTCGCGCACTGGGCTTGGCAGACATATCTGGCTACAGAGCCGACAGACCTTTCCCAGCTCCAGCGGTCTATTCTCAACACCACTCAGCCTTTACTGGATGAAC
>NZ_JAUQOQ010000029.1:0-37946 GCF_030580795.1 Pseudomonas boreofloridensis
CAAGGCCGCTCCCACAGGGTCCGTACAGCCCCATGTTTCAGGGTTTGCGCGGACTTTGTGGGAGCGGCCTTGTGCCGCGAAAGGGCCGCGAAGCGGACCCAGCATTCTTTAAGTGAACAGCATTACGCCCCTCGGGGCGGCTTTTTTGTGACTGGCGAGGGCGCTGCGCGTGCCTCTGGAGTGTCTTCGGGCAAATGTGGGAAGCTTGTTTTCCCGCCACCCGCTTTGGATACCCCATGACCGAGTCCATCCAGCGCAGTGCCTTCTCGCATTTCCACCCCATCCTCACCCGCCCGCAGGACAACGACCACAACGGCCACATGGCCGGCTCCACCGTGCATGCCCTGTTCGAAACCGCCATCCAGGCTTTTCTGGTCGAGCAGGCCGAACTCGACCTGCGTGAAGGCGAGCTGGCGGCGTTGGTGGTCAGTTCGGCGGCCGATTTCTTCGCCTTGCCAGGCTTCCCCGATGTGCTCGAAGTGGCGCTGGGTGTCTCGCGCCTGGGTGGCAGCACCGTCGAGTTCCGTCTGGCACTGTATCGTCCGGGTGAGTCAGAAGCCTGCGCGATGGGCCGAGTGGTGCAAGTGTTCGTCGAGCGCGCCACGGGCCGTGCTGCACCGCTGCCCGAAACCCTGCAATTGATCCTGGCCGGGTTGTCGCTCAATCGTTGAGGCAGATGATGCCCTCGCGGACGGCGAACAGCACCAGTCCGGGGACATCGTGGATCTGCAGGCGGTGCATGATCTGCGAGCGATGGGCTTCGACGGTCTTGACGCTCAGGCCCAGGCCATCGGCGATCGAACGGGTGCTTTCGCCCCGCGCGATCAGGCGCAGGATCTCCAGTTGGCGTGGGGTCAGCGGGGCCTGTGCGGGGCTGGCCGGGCGCTTGCGGTTGTGCTTGAGGGCCTGGCCGATGACCATCGGCAGCACCGTCGATGACAAGTACTGACCGCCACTGCGCAAGGTCTGCAAGGCCTGTTCGAATTCGCAGACCGTGGCGCTTTTGAGCAGGAAACCCTGTGCGCCGAGCTGCAGGCAGTTCATCACATGCTCCAGCTCCGAGCGCGTCGACAGCATCAGCACGCGGCTGCCCGGTACGCGGATGAACAGCTCTTGCAGCACTTGCTGGCGGTTCAGGGTGTCGCTGTTCATGTCCAGCACGACGATTTCCGGCCGCAGCTTTTCCGCCAGGGCCACGGCGCTCATGGCATCGCTGGTGTCGGCTACGACGGCGTATTCCTTCTTCTGTTCGAGCAGGGCGCGCAGGCCGGCGCGGAAAAGGGGCGAGTCGTCGGCAAGCAGGATTCGGCAAGGCATGGGTCAAGGCCTGTTTCGCAAGGGAAGGGGGGCGGCAGGCCTGCTCGATCCACAAGCGCACTGCCGCGCGGGAGCGCGACCAGTCCTTGTCTGCCGTTCGATGCGGCAGTGCTGTTCATCATAAGCGTTCGAACACTGACGGCAGTATCGGCCGCAGTGGCAGGTCCAGGCCGTGGATGCTTTCGCTGTGACCGATCATCAGCAGCCCGCCGGGGCGCAGGTGGGGCATCAGGCGCAGCAGCACATCGGCCTTGCATCGCTGGTCGAAACCCGCGAGCAAATTGCGCAGCAGGATCGCGTCGAACTCACCCAGACCATCCGGCAATGGCTGGATCAGATTGATGTGCTCGAAGCGTACTCGCTCCCGCAGACCGGAGGCGATCTGTAGACGACTGGCAGGTGGCTCGGCACCACACAGGCAGTAGCGGCTCATCCAGCCGGGGGGGAAATAGCGTGCCTGGGACAAGTCGTAGCGGCCACTGGCGGCCTGTTGCAGCAAGCCACTGTCGTAGTCGCTGGCCAGGACTTCCCAGCCGGTCGGTACGCTCTGGTCGGCCACCATGGCCAGGCTCCAGGCTTCCTCGCCACTGGCGCAGGCGGCGCTCCACAGACGCGGTGGATGATCCAGGCTCGGCAGCCAGCGAAACAGATGCTCGAAGTGGCGGTGTTCGCGGAAAAAATAGGTGTCGCGGGCGATCAGCAGGCTCAACAGCAACGCCTGTTCGGCAGGCTGTTCGTCGACACGCTCGAGATAGGCGTCGAAGCTGGTCAGGCCGTGGTGTTGCAGGCGCGATTGCAGGCGACTGGCGACCACCGCGCGGCGCTCGTCGGCCAGGCGATAGCCCGTGGCCTGGCAGACCCGCTGACGGATACGCTCGAAGCAGGCCTGGTCCAGCGCTGGAGGGCAGGTGGCGTCCGTCATCCTAGGGCCTCCCGGGGCCGGGCTGGCATGTTGGATCGACGATGCTCGTGCGCATTCCCTGCGTCCCGTGTTCTGATGGCGGATGGGAAATCATATCCAGTGACTCTCGGCCTCCATATCGGGGAGGCCCCTAAGCCCTGTCATTTGCCCAAACGCAAAGACCTCGCCGGGTGAGGGCGAGGCCTTAGGTGTCAGGCGTAGGGCGTGGCGTGTATCAGTGCCGACCGTGGCGCCCGTGCTTGCGGTGGCCGTAGTGGCGATCACGAGGGCCGTGGTCCCAGTGGCGACGGTCGTCGCGGCGGTAGCGGCGATCGTCCTGGTCGGCGCGATTGCCCATGTAGTTGCCCAACGCGCCACCGGCGCCGCCGCCGGCCGCTGCGCCCACCAGGCTGCCGGTGCTGCCGCCCAACTGGCGACCCACCACGTTACCGCCCGCTGCGCCCAGTGCGCCGCCAATGGCCGCTTCACCGCGCTGGCGTTTGTCGGCGCCGACGGCGCTGCCCGCTGCACCACCCAAGCCCGCACCAATGGCCGAGCCGGTGTTGCCGCCGATGGACTGGCCGACCACCGAGCCGAGTACCCCGCCCAATGCGCCGCCAACGCCGGCTTCGGTGGTACCGCCGGCCATGGCAGCGCCGCTGAGCAGGCCGAGAGACAACAACAGAATCGAGGAGTACTTCTTCATCAACAGAGCCTCATAGGGATGACGAGGCGGAATTTGCCGCTCGAAGGAGGGGCTGGCAACGAAAATCCGACGATTGGCACGAGTTGTACACAATCTTCTAAGTTGTTGATTTGTGTATGAAACTTTGTGCTTTTTCGGCAGTCCTAGATTACTTCACGTGCCTCGTTCAGCACCGATTCGGCACTGCGTCGCCTGCGCTGCGCGAGGTGGCCTGACGATACTGGCGTGGGGTGAAGCCGGTCAGTTGCTTGAACTGACGACTGAAGGCGCTGTGATCGGTGTAGCCGCACGCCATCGCCACCTCGGTGATCGGCCTGTCGCTCAGCAACAGCCGATGCGCCTGCTCCAATCGCGCCTTGTGGATCATCTGCCGCGGTGTCAGGTGGAACACCCGTTTGCAGTAGCGCTCCAGTTGGGCCACGGAGATCCCAGCGATGTGGGTCAGCTCGCGCAGGCTGATCGGCTGATGGAAGTGCCTGCGGATATGCTCGTCCACCGCCGCCAGGCGTCGGTAGGCGGGGTGGCGGTCGGCAGCGGCCTGCAGGTCGACCGAAATGCCCACCAGGCCGATGATCTCGTCCAGATGATTGTAGAGCGGGCGCTTGTGGGTCAGGCACCAGCCCGGCTCGCGGCTGCCGTACAGGTGCAGCTCCAACTGGTCCTCCAGCACCCGACCCTCCTGCAACACCCGCCGGTCCTGCTCGGTATAGCCCGGTCCCAACTGCGCCGGGAACACCTCGGCGCTGGTCTTGCCCAGCAGTGGCTGCAGGCGCCTCAAGCCGCAACGCTGCACCAAGGTGCTGTTGGCCAGCACATAACGTGCTGCCGGATCCTTGATGAAGATCGCAGCGTTGGGGATGGCGTCGAGGATCGGCAGCAGCAGCGACACGCCCGCCAGCAAGGCCTCCAAGGTGGCCGGGCGGGACTGCTCGAGAGACTGGTACAGGGTGGCCAGTGGCAGATCGTTCATCGGTCGATTCTTGGTTGAACAAAAGGGCCGCACCCGGCCTGCTCGGGCATTCGCCTGAAGCACGCAGAGCTGTCGAGGTGCGATCGACAGCCTAGCCGTGGCCCGCCCTGGCACGCCAGCGTTTCAGCCGACTGTGCCGATATCGTCATTGCATCTGCCGAAAACCATCAAGAAGCCAGCCCGCGCTCGGTTCACTCTGTTACTGCGCAACACCGCCCTGCGTTCAGCACGATCGCGGCGCCTAGCCGCCTCGGGTGACATCAGACCTGCCTATCCAATAACCAACAACAAGGCGCAACCATGTCAGGCAAATTCAAGAAACAGTTATCCCTGCTGGACCTCACGTTCATCGGCCTCGGCGCGATTTTCGGCTCCGGCTGGCTGTTCGCTGCCAGCCATGTCTCGGCCATCGCCGGCCCAGCCGGGATTTTCTCCTGGCTGCTGGGTGGTTTCGCCGTGCTGCTGTTGGGCATCGTCTATTGCGAGCTGGGCGCCGCCCTGCCACGGGCGGGCGGCGTGGTGCGCTATCCGGTGTATTCCCACGGCCCGCTGCTGGGTTACCTGATGGGCTTCATCACCCTGATCGCCTTCTCCAGCCTGATCGCCATCGAAGTGGTTGCCTCACGCCAGTACGCCGCTGCCTGGTTCCCGGGATTGACCAAGACCGCTTCCAGCGATCCCACCGTGTTGGGCTGGCTGGTGCAGTTCGCCTTGCTCGCGCTGTTCTTCTGGCTCAATTACCGCAGCGTGAAAACCTTCGCCAAAGCCAACAACCTGATCAGCGTGTTCAAGTTCATCGTGCCGCTGCTGGTCATCGGCGTGCTGTTCACCTTCTTCAAGCCCGCCAACTTCGAGGTCCAGGGATTCGCGCCGTTCGGCCTCTCCGGTGTGGAAATGGCGGTGTCGGCCGGAGGCATCATCTTCGCTTACCTGGGCCTGACCCCGATCATCTCGGTGGCCAGCGAAGTGAAGAATCCCCAGCGCACCATCCCCATCGCCCTGATTCTGTCGGTGCTGCTGTCCACGGCCATCTATGCCCTGCTGCAATTGGCCTTTCTAGGCAGCGTACCGACCGAGATGCTGACCAACGGCTGGGCCGGGATCACCCGCGAACTGGCGCTGCCGTACCGCGACATCGCCCTGGCCCTGGGCGTAGGTTGGCTGGCCTACCTGGTGGTGGCCGACGCCGTGATCTCGCCCAGCGGCTGCGGCAACATCTACATGAACGCCACGCCCCGGGTGATCTACGGCTGGGCGCAGACCGGCACCTTCTTCCGCTACTTCACCCGCATCGACGCACAGTCCGGCATCCCGCGTCCGGCCCTGTGGCTGACCTTCGCGCTGTCGGTGTTCTGGACCCTGCCTTTCCCGTCGTGGGAAGCGCTGATCAACGTGGTCTCGGCGGCGCTGGTGCTCAGCTATGCCGTGGCACCGGTGAGCGTGGCCGCGCTGCGTCGCAGCGCTCCGCAGATGCCACGCCCGTTCCGGGTCAAGGGCATGGCGGTGCTCGGCCCGCTGTCATTCATCATCGCGGCGCTGATCGTCTACTGGTCCGGCTGGAGCACGGTGTCCTGGCTGCTGACGCTGCAGATCGCGATGTTCGTGCTGTACCTGCTGTGCCGCCGTTTCGTCCCCACCGAGCACCTGTCGCTGGCTCAGCAGGTGCGCGCCTCGGCCTGGCTGATCGGCTTCTACGCGATCACCTTGCTGTTGTCGTGGCTGGGCAGCTTCGGCGGCCTGGGGGTGCTCGGCCACCCGCTGGACACCGTCGTCGTCGCTGTCTGTGCGCTGGGAATCTACTACTGGGGCGCCGCCACCGGCGTGCCGGCCGCCCTGGTGCGCCTGGAGGGCGATGACGAAAGCGAAAGCGCTGCCGACACCGTCACCGGCCCGCCGGCCGCCGCTGCGTTCTCCTGACCTTCGCCACGGACCTTGCCCATGAAACGACTCCACATCATCGATTCCCACACCGGCGGCGAACCGACCCGCCTGGTCATGCAAGGCTTTCCCGCCTTGCACGGGCGCAGCCTGGCCGAGCAGCGCGACGAGTTGCGCGAACGGCACGATCACTGGCGCCGCGCCTGCCTGCTCGAACCGCGCGGCAACGACGTGCTGGTCGGCGCGCTGTACTGCCCGCCGGTATCGCCTGACGCCACCTGCGGGGTGATCTTCTTCAACAACACCGGCTACCTGAACATGTGCGGCCACGGCACCATCGGCCTGATCGCCTCGTTGCAGTACCTGGGCCTGATTGGCACAGGTCTGCACAGGATCGACACGCCGGTCGGCCAGGTCAGCGCCACCTTGCACGAGGACGGTGCCATCACCGTCGGCAACGTGCCGTCCTACCGTTATCGCCGCCAGGTGGCGGTGACGGTGCCGGGGCATGGCGTGGTGCACGGCGACGTCGCCTGGGGCGGCAACTGGTTCTTCCTGGTTTCCGAGCATGGTCAGCGTCTGGAACTGGACAACCGCGAGGCGTTGACCGCCTACACCTGGACGATGCTCGAAGCGCTGCAGGCGCAGGGCATCACCGGCGAGCAGGGCGCGCCCATCGACCATGTCGAGCTGTTCGCCGACGACCCCCATGCCGACAGCCGCAACTTCGTGATGTGCCCCGGCAAGGCCTACGACCGCTCGCCCTGCGGCACTGGCACCAGCGCCAAGCTGGCCTGCCTGGCGGCGGACGGCAAGCTGCAGCCCGGCCAGGTCTGGACCCAGGCCAGCATCACCGGCAGCCAGTTCCACGGCCGCTACGAGCCGCATGGCGAGGGTATTCGCCCGTTCATCACCGGCCGCGCCTACCTCACCGCCGACAGCACCCTGCTGATCGACGAGCACGACCCGTTCGCCTGGGGCATCTGACCCCGGTTTCTTCTTCCACTGAACAGCCTCAGGAGCAATCACAATGACCGACAACATTTTCAGCGGCACCATGCCCGCGCTGATGACCCCCTGCACTGCCGACCGTACACCCGACTTCGACGCGCTGGTGCGCAAGGGCCAGGCGCTGATCGAGGCGGGCATGAGCGCCGTGGTCTACTGCGGCTCCATGGGCGACTGGCCGCTGCTGACCGAAGCCGAACGCCAGGAAGGGGTGGCGCGTCTGGTGGCTGCGGGTATTCCCACCATCGTCGGCACGGGCGCGGTGAACACCCGCGAGGCGGTTTCCCATGCTGCCCACGCGGCGAAGGTCGGCGCCGCTGGCCTGATGGTCATTCCCCGGGTGCTGAGCCGCGGCGCCTCGCCGACCGCCCAGAAACATCACTTCTCGGCCATTCTGGCGGCCGCACCGGCGCTGCCGGCGGTGATCTACAACAGTCCTTACTACGGCTTCGCCACCCGCGCCGAGCTGTTCTTCGAACTGCGCCGCGCGTTCCCCAACCTGATCGGCTTCAAGGAGTTCGGCGGCGGTGCCGACCTGCGTTATGCCGCCGAACACATCACGTCCCAGGATGACCAGGTGACGCTGATGGTCGGTGTCGACACCCAGGTGGTGCATGGCTTCGTCAACTGCAACGCCACGGGTGCCATTACCGGCATCGGCAATGCCTTGCCTCGCGAAGTCCTGCAGTTGGTCAGTCTCAGCCGTGCAGCCGCCAAGGGCGACGCCCGTGCCCGTCGCCAGGCCCGTGAACTGGAGTCGGCGCTGGCCGTGCTTTCGTCGTTCGACGAGGGCTGCGACCTAGTGCTGTATTACAAGCACCTGATGGTGCTCAACGGCGACCGCGAGTACAGCCTGCACTTCAACGAAAGCGATGAACTGAGCGTCGCCCAGCGTCACTACGCCGAACAGCAGTACGCGCTGTTCCGCACCTGGTACGCCAACTGGTCGGCCGAGCAGAACCTCGCCTGAGCCCACCCTGGGCTGCCTCGCGGCCCGTTTTCCCCTTCATTGAATGTTCAGGAGACGTCATGAGGCTCACCGGTAACCTGCTGCTCGGCCAGACCTCGACACCCGGCGTCGGCGCTGCCGTTCACGCCATCAACCCAGCCACGGCCCAGCCTCTGGAGCCGGCCTATCCCGGCGCCAGCCGCGAGCAGGTGGCCCAGGCCTGCGCGCTGGCCGAGGCTGCGTTCGACACCTATCGGGAAACCACGCTCGAGCAACGGGCGCTGTTTCTCGACGCCATCGCCAATGGCATTGAAGCGCTGGGCGATGAGCTGGTCGAACGCGCCGTCGCCGAAACCGGCCTGCCCGAGGCGCGCATTCAGGGTGAGCGCGGGCGCACCTGCCAGCAACTGCGCCTGTTCGCCCGCGTGGTACGCGCCGGCGAATGGCTGGACGTGCGGATCGATCCGGCCCTGCCCGAGCGCCAACCGTTGCCGCGTCCGGACCTGCGCCAGCGCCAGGTGGCACTCGGTCCGGTGGCAGTGTTCGGCGCCAGTAACTTCCCCCTGGCCTTCTCGGTCGCCGGTGGCGACACCGCCTCGGCGTTGGCTGCCGGGTGCCCGGTGGTGGTCAAGGCCCATGGCGCCCATCCAGGCACCAGCGAGCTGGTGGGCCGTGCGCTGGCGCAGGCGGTGAGCGATTGCGGGCTGCCGGAGGGCACCTTTTCGCTGCTCTATGGCGCGGGGCATGAGGTGGGCATCGCGCTGGTCAGCGACCCGCGCATCAAGGCGGTCGGTTTCACCGGATCGCGCACCGCGGGCATCGCCCTGTGCCGGGCGGCCCAGGCGCGTTCGGAGCCTATCCCGGTGTACGCCGAGATGAGTTCGATCAATCCGGTGTTCCTGTTCGAAGCGGCATTAGGCGCACGGGCCGACGCGCTGGCACAGGGTTTCGTCGCCTCCGTGACCCAAGGCGCCGGGCAGTTCTGCACCAACCCCGGCCTGGTCATCGCCCGTCAAGGCCCCGACGTGCAGCGCTTCATCGACGCGGCCAGTGCGCAATTGCGTCAAGTCGCAGCGCAGACCATGCTGACCCCGGCTATCCATCAGGCCTATGAGACCGGCGTCGGCCGGTTGCGCGCCCATCCCCAGGTGCAGGCCGTCGCCAGTGGGCTGGCCGGGGAGGGGCCGAATCAGGGCCAGGCCCAGCTGTACGTCACCCAGGCTGACGCGTTCCTGGCCGACCCTGGACTCGCGCACGAGGTATTCGGCGCGGCGTCGTTGCTGGTGGTGTGCCGTGACGATCGGCAAGTGCATCAAGTGGCCGAACGTCTGGAGGGGCAGTTGACCGCCACGCTGCATCTGGACGCGGCCGATATCGACAGTGCCCGCCGCCTGTTGCCGGTGCTGGAGCGCAAGGCCGGGCGGATTCTGGTCAACGGCTGGCCGACCGGCGTGGAAGTCTGCGATGCCATGGTCCATGGCGGGCCGTTCCCGGCCACCTCCGATGCCCGCACCAGCTCAGTGGGCAGCGCCGCGATCCTGCGCTTCCTGCGCCCGGTGTGCTACCAGGATGTGCCCGATGCCTTGCTCCCCCAGGCGTTGCAGCAGGGCAATCCACTGAGGCTGGGGCGCTTGCTCGACGGCAGACGGGAAGCGTGAGCATGGATCAGCCGCTGGATACCGATATCGCGGTGGTGGGGGCAGGCATCATCGGGGTCGCCTGCGCCCTGCAACTGGCCCGCCAGGGTCGCCGGGTGATGTTGATCGATCGTCAGCCGCCGGGCATGGGGGCCTCGTATGGCAACGCCGGGCACCTGGCCAGCGAGCAGGTGTTTCCCATCGCCGACTGGTCGATCTGCAAGCGCCTGCCGGGCATGCTGCTGGACCCGATGGGCCCGCTGCGCCTGGACTGGAAATACCTGCCTAAGGCGCTGCCGTGGTTCGCCCGGCTGTTGCTCAACCTGCGTCCGGCACCCTACCAGCGCACGGTGGCCGGCCTGCGTCGGCTCAACGAAGGCAGTCTGTCGGCGTGGCAGCGATTGCTGGCCTCGATCGGGCAGGGCGAGCTGTTCCAGGGCGATGGCTCGTTGCTGGTGTACGAGCGGCCCGAGTCGCTGCAACCCTTGGTCGCCCTGCGCACGCGCATGCAGGCGCAGGGCGTGCCGGTGGACCTGTGGTCGGCCGAGCGCTTGCACGAGACGGCGCCGCAGTTGAGCGACAGGCTGCTCGGTGGCTTGTTCTTCCCCAACACCGGACATTTCGTCGATCCGTATCGGCTGCTCCGTGCGCTGTTCGACGCGGCCCTGGCCCACGGCGTGCGCTTCGTCCAGGCCGAGGTCCAAGGTGGACAGGTGCACGCCGAGCAGGTCCAGTTGAGCGGCGACCACGGCAGGATTGCGGCCCGACAGGTACTGATCTGCTGCGGTGCCCATTCGGCTCACCTGACGCAGGCATTGACCGGCCAGCGGGTGCCGTTGGACACCGAACGCGGTTATCACCTGATGTTGCCGAACGAGCGGCAGCGCCTGCCCGTGGCGGTCACGTCCTGGGAGCGCCGCTTCATCATGACGCCCATGGAGGGCGGGCTGCGGCTGGCGGGCACGGTGGAATTCGCCGGATTGCAGGCGCCGCCCAACCTGCCGCGCGCCTGGCAACTGCATCGGTTGAGCCAAGGCCTGTTCCAGCGTGAGTTGTCTGCCGAAGGGGCGACTCCGTGGATGGGCATGCGGCCCTCGCTGCCCGATTCGCTGCCGGTGATCGACCGAGCATGCGCGGGCCGCGTGTTGCTGGCTTTCGGGCACCAGCACCTGGGCCTGACCCAGGCCGCGCTGACGGCCGAGTGGGTGGGCCGTTTGGCCGATGAAGCCGCTGGCCCGGAAATGGCAGCCTATCGTCTGGATCGCTTCTGAAACGAGGCGGCCGCGCGACCCATGAGGACAGCGCGGCCGCCGTCGATAGCGCGCAGGTCAGGCCACGCGAATGATCTGGCCGTTTTCGCGTGCGGCTTCCAGCCGGATGGCGATGAACTTCGACGTCGGCGTGTGGCTGCCGTCGCCGATGCTCTCCAGCGGCACCAGCGGGTTCACCTCAGGGTAGTAAGCCGCCGCCTGGCCTGCCGGAATATCGAAGGCCAGCAGGGTGAAACCGTGCACACGGCGCACGTGCTCATCGCCCCACAGCGACACGATGTCGACCTTCTGCCCCGGTTTGAAGCCCAGGCGGATGATGTCGGCCTCGTTGGCGAACAGCACCTCGCGCTGGCCGCGCACGCCGCGATAACGGTCGTCCAGGCCATAGATGGTGGTGTTGTACTGATCGTGCGAGCGCATCGATTGCAGGATCAGGTCCGGCAGTTGGCCGCTGGCGCGTACGCGCTCGTCGAGCAGGCTGTCCGGCAGCAGGTTGGCCCTGAAGTTGGCGCGTCCGGTGGTGGTCTTCCACTGCCGTTCGCCGGCGCTGTTGCCCAGGTAGAAACCACCCGGCTGGTGCAGGCGCTGGTTGAAATCGGTGAAGCCGGGAATGGTGTCGGCGATCAGGTCGCGGATGCGGTCGTAGTCGGCCACCATCCAGTTCCAGTCCACCGGATGGCTGCCCAGCGTGGCGGCGGCGATGCCGGCGATCACCGCAGGCTCGGAACGCATCTGCCGCGACAGGGGGCGCAACTGGCCGTTGGAGGGGTGAACCATGCTGAACGAGTCTTCCACCGTCACCGCTTGTGGGCCTTCGCCTTGCATGTCGATGTCGGTGCGCCCCAGGCATGGCAGGATCAGCGCCTGCTGGCCGTGGATCAGGTGGCTGCGGTTGAGCTTGGTGCTGATGTGCACGGTCAGTGCGCAGTTGCGCAGCGCCTGGGCGGTGCGCTCGGTGTCGGGCGTCGCCTGGGCGAAGTTGCCGCCCAGGCCGATGAACACCTTGGCCCGACCTTCGAGCATGGCGTGGATCGCC
Organism: Pseudomonas boreofloridensis; assembly: GCF_030580795.1. Taxonomy (NCBI): domain Bacteria; kingdom Pseudomonadati; phylum Pseudomonadota; class Gammaproteobacteria; order Pseudomonadales; family Pseudomonadaceae; genus Pseudomonas; species Pseudomonas boreofloridensis. The sequence continues at coordinate 11,674 of NZ_JAUQOQ010000029.1, forward strand.
TCGACCGTGTTGTGGCCGTTGCTGCGCGGGACCGGGAAGTTGAAGCGCCGTTCGATGGCATCGAGCAGGGCCACCGGTGGGCGCTCGTTGATGCCCATGGTGCGGTCGCCCTGCACGTTGCTGTGGCCACGCACCGGGCACAGGCCAGCGCCCGGCTTGCCGATGTTGCCGCGCAGCAGCATCAGGTTGACGATTTCCTGGATGGTCGGCACCGAGTGGCGGTGCTGGGTGATACCCATGGCCCAGCACATGATCACGCGCTTGCCCTTGCAGTACATGCGCGCTGACAGCTCGATATCGTCAAGCGTCAGGCCTGACTGCTCGACGATCTGCGCCCACGGCGTGGCCTCGACCACGGCCAGGTACTCGTCCACGCCCTGGCCATGCTCGGCGATGAAGGCGTGGTCGAAGATCGCTGGCTCGCCCTTGGCCTGGGCCTCGCGTTCCCATTGCAGGAGGAATTTGGCCATGCCGCGCAGCAGCGCCATGTCACCACCCAGGGCCGGGCGGAAGAACGCGGTGTTGGTCGGGCGGTCGCTGTTGAGCAGCATTTCCAGCGGGTGCTGCGGGTGTTGGAAGCGCTCCAGGCCACGCTCCTTGAGCGGGTTGACGCAGACCACCTGGGCGCCGCGCTTGACCGCATCACGCAGCGGATCGAGCATGCGCGGGTGGTTGGTGCCGGGGTTCTGGCCGAGCACGAAAATCGCGTCGGCATGCTCGAAATCGTCGTAGGTGACGGTGCCCTTGCCCACGCCGACGCTCTGGCCCAAGGCCACGCCGCTGGCCTCATGGCACATGTTCGAGCAGTCGGGGAAGTTGTTGGTGCCGTAGGCGCGCACGAACAATTGGTACAGGTAGGCGGCCTCGTTGCTGGCGCGCCCGGAGGTGTAGAACTCGGCCTGATCCGGCGACTCCAGCGCCTTGAGGTGTTCGGCGATCAGCGCGAAGGCGGCGTCCCAGTCGATTGGCCGGTAACGGTCGCTGGCTGGCTCGTAGACCATCGGCTCGGTCAGTCGGCCCTGGTATTCCAGCCAGTAGTCGCTCTGCTCGAGCAGTGCGCTGACGCTGTAGCGGGCGAAGAAGGCGGCGTCCACGCGGCGCTTGGTCGCTTCCCAGTTGACCGCCTTGGCGCCGTTCTCGCAGAACTTGACCATGCCGCTTTCCGGCGAATCGCCCCAGGCGCAGCCGGGGCAGTCGAAGCCGCCATGCTGGTTGGTCTTGAGCAGGGCGCGAATGTTCTTCAGCGCGTTGTCGCTGCCGACCCAGGCCTTGGCCACGCTGCGCAACGCGCCCCAGCCACCGGCGGCGCCGTGGTAGGGCTTGTAGCGAGGGCTGGAAGCAGGGGCGTTGTCTGGAACTTTCTCGTAGGAGGTCACGGCTTTACGACTCCGCCGCGGGGCTGAACACCCGCGGTGCGCTGTGTTTGGGCAGATGGATGAGGTTGAGGTTGTGCTGGCGCGCCCACTGCAGGGCAAGGCCTGTGGGCGCAGAAAGACTGACCAGGGTCTGGATGCCGGCGCGCAGGACTTTCTGGATCAATTCCAGGCTGCAGCGGCTGGTGACGATGGCCAGGCCGCCCTGGGTGTCGATGCGCTGGCGCAGCAGGGCGCCGATCAACTTGTCCAGGGCGTTGTGTCGACCAATGTCTTCACGGCCCAGCAGCAGTTCACCGGTGCGGTCCATGAACAGCGCGGCATGCACCGCGCCACAGTGCTGGCCGAGCGGCTGGAAGGCGTCGATGCGTCGGCGCAGATCGTCCAGCCACTGCACCGGCGGCAGCGGCGCGCCGGGCAGGCGTTGCAGCGCTGGCAAGGCCTGCTCCAGGGCTTCGACGCCACACAGGCCGCAACCGCTGGTGCCGGCCAGCTGGCGGCGCTGGTCCTTGAGGTTCCAGAATGCGCGGCTGGAGATTTCGACATCGGCGTACAACGCCGAGCCGCTGCCGGAGAGCTTGACGTCGTAGATGTCTTCGAGGTTGGCGACGATGCCGCTGCCGATGCTGAAGCCGACGGCGAAGTCTTCCAGGTCGGTCGGGCTGACCAGCATCACCGCCTGGTTCAGGCCGTTGTAGACGATGGCCAGGGCGACTTCTTCGGCCAGCGGCGTACGCTCGCCCGTCTGGTCGGACAACTGGGCATAGTCGTAGGTGTTGCTGGCGGCGGGCAGGGACAGGGGTGTTGAGGCCGCGCAGACCGGAGGCTTGCTGTTCATCGGGACGGATCACCGGCGGCTGGTATACGCATACAAGCCTAGTGCCAGTCGCTGTGCGGCGTCTAATCGTTAGGTTCTATACCGTGATAGGCCGCGTCGATTGGTCGCAGCAGGCGCCCAGGGAATTCCTCGCCTAGACTGAACCGTTCCGAGCACTCATCTACATAAGGAGCACGTCATGAGCCTGTTCAGTTTCGTCAAGGAAGCCGGCGAGAAGTTGATCGATCTGCTGACCCCTGGCAATGCCAATGCCGAGGAACAGTTGAAGAAGCATGTGCAAAACGTGGGGCTGGGCAATCCGAACATCACGGCCTCGGTCGAGGGCGACAAAGTCATTCTCAAGGGCGAAGTGGCGAGCCAGGAAGAGAAGGAGAAGATCATCCTGGCGGCGGGCAACATTGAAGGTGTGGCCTCGGTGGAGGACCAGATCACCGTCAGCGGTGCGGCCGACAAGGCGGCGCGGTTCGTCACGGTGGAGAAGGGCGATACGCTCAGTGCCATCTCCAAGCGGGTGTATGGCGACGCCAACAAGTACCAGAAGATCTTCGAGGCCAACAAGCCGATGCTGTCGGACCCGAACAAGATCTATCCAGGGCAGGTGCTGCGCATTCCCGACTGAGCCGCGCGCGGTGGTCTTCGCGGGGTCGCCCGCGAAGCGTCCGTCACAGGCCCTGCAACAACGCCCGATAATCCTCGACTGCAGCGAATTCCTGCGTGTCGCGTCGTGCTGCGCGGCTGTCGGGCTGGCGCACGGCGAGCAGATGGCCGACGCCGAACCGGCCTGCGCTGCGCAGGATCGACAAGGTGTCGTCGATGAACAGGCTGCGCGCTGGCTCGAAGTCGATGTCGGCGCGCAGGGCGTCCCAGAACTGCGGGCTCTCTTTCGGGTAGCCGTAGTCGTGGGAGCTGATCATCCGCTCGAAGTAGGGCGCCAGCTCGATGCGTTCGAGCTTGAGCGACAGCGAGTCGCGGTGGGCATTGGTGATCATCACCACGCGCTTGCCGGCCTGGCGCAGCGCGGCCAGGAAGGTGTCGGCGTCCGGGCGCAGGGCGATCAGGTCGGCGATTTCGCGCTTGAGCTCACGGATCGGCAGGCGCAATTCGCGGCTCCAGAAATCCAGGCAATACCAATTCAGCGTGCCCGCATGCTGCTCGAACAGCGGGCGCAGTTCCAGTTCGGCCATGGCCCGGCTCACGCCGTGCAACTCGGCGTAGCGCTGGGGCAGGTGGTCGAGCCAGAAGCGATTGTCGTAGTGCAGGTCGAGCAGGGTGCCGTCCATGTCCAGCAGGACGGTGTCGATGGCGGACCAGGGCAGAACAGGCATGGGAAACTCTCGTCAGGTCGGCAAGCCACGGTATAGTAACCCGTTCATGCCAAGGAGCCGCACCCATGCGCCAGAAACCCACCGTCCTCAGTCGCGAGATCGTCGCCAGCAGCCGTCTGTTCCGGGTCGAAGCCGTGCAGTTGCGTTTCTCCAACGGCAACGAGCGCACCTACGAGCGCCTGGTCGGTCGCGGCAACGGCTATGGTGCGGTGATGATCGTGGCGCTGATCGATGCCGAGCATGCGCTGTTGATCGAGGAATACTGCGGCGGCACCGACGAGTACGAGCTGTCGTTGCCCAAGGGCCTGATCGAGCCGGGCGAGGACGTGCTGGCCGCCGCCAACCGCGAGCTCAAGGAAGAAGCGGGTTTCGGTGCGCGTCAGTTGGAACACCTCACCGAACTGTCGCTGTCGCCTGGCTACATGAGTCAGAAAATCCAGGTGGTGCTGGCCAGCGACCTGTACGAGGAACGTCTGGAGGGCGACGAGCCCGAGCCAATGCGCGTGGACAAGGTCAACCTGCGCGAACTCTCGGCCCTGGCCACCCATCCGCAGTTCAGCGAGGGGCGCGCCCTGGCGGCGCTGTACCTGACCCGCGACCTGCTGATCCAACGAGGGCTGCTGAGCGCATGAACGATCTGCAACTGATGCACGAAGCGGTGACCCTGGCCCAACGCGCGGGCGAGGCGATCCTGCCGTTCTGGCGTACCGACGTCGCGGTCAGCAACAAGGCCGACGATTCGCCGGTCACCGCCGCCGACCTGGCCGCGCACCGCCTCATCGCCGATGGCCTGCACGCGCTGGCGCCGCACATCCCGGTGCTGTCCGAGGAAGACTGCGACATCGCCCTGGCCGTGCGCGAAGGCTGGACACGCTGGTGGCTGGTCGATCCGCTGGATGGCACCAAGGAATTCATCGCCGGCAGCGAGGAGTTCACCGTCAACATCGCCCTGGTGGACAAAGGCGAGGTGGTGTTCGGTGTGGTGGCGACGCCGACCAATGGCCGCTGCTACTTCGGCGGGCGCGACCTGGGCGCCTGGCATCTCACCGCGGGCGGACTGACCCGGGCGATTCGGGTGCGCACCGCAGCACCGGCCGACGCGCGTTTCACCGTGGTCGCCAGCCGTCGCCACACCAGCCCCGAACAGGAGGCGCTGCTGGCCTCGCTGGGCGCTTCGGTCGGCGAGCTGGCGTTGGCGAACATCGGCAGCTCGTTGAAGTTTTGCCTGCTCGCCGAGGGTCTGGCGGACTTTTACCCCCGCCTGGCGCCGACCTCGCAATGGGACACGGCAGCGGCGCAGGGCGTGCTCGAAGGGGCCGGCGGCGAGGTCATCGATCTGGCGGGTCAGCCGTTTCGCTACCCGCCGCGCGAGTCATTGCTCAATCCCTTCTTCCTGGCGCTGCCCAGTGACGCCGAGTGGCGCGACGCGCTGCTGGGGTCGATCCTCGAGCCGTGAGGCAACCTGCTTTCTAGCGATGCAGTACGTATTGGCCGCTGAACACCACAGCGGCTGCTTCGCTGCCCTGGTTGGCGACCGTGGTCTGCAACGTCAGCCGCGCCCGGCCGCGCCGCTGATACAGCGCCAGGAAACGCTGCCAGTCCTTGTCCGGCGGCGCCTCGCAGCAGGCCACGGCGGTGCCGGTGACCGGTGACGGATAACTGATCTGCCCTTCCTGAATGACGATATGCCCATCGTCGATGCCCAGCTCGCGCAAGCGCAGGTGCAGCCAGCCCCAACCCGCCAGCACCGCCGCGCAGTAGAGACTGCCGCCGAACATGGTGCTCTTGTGGTTGACGTTGGGTGCCAAAGGCAGCGCCAAGCGCAGGCGCTGCGCCTGCCAGTCGAGCACCTGCAGGCCCATCTCGGCGGTCAGCGGAATATCGTGGTGCAAGATCTGTTGCAGGTACTGGTTGTCGCGGCTCATGGGCGCGTTTCCTCGTGGTCGTCATGGCCGCCGCTGCCGTCGGCGAAGCTCAGGCCATGTTTGCGCAGCTTGTCGTGCAGGGTCTTGCGGGGAATGCCCAGGGCCTCGGCCAGGCTGCGCATGGAGCTGTGCGGCTGGCTCAGCTCGGCGGCGATGAGCGAGCGCTCGAACTGCTCGACCTGCTCGCTCAGCGTGCCGCCACGCTGAGGCTCGGCGCTGGGGCTGGCAGCGCTGGCCTGCTCGTCCAGGGCCAGCTCCAGGCCCAGGGCGAAGCGCTCGGCGGCGTTCTGCAGTTCGCGCACATTCCCCGGCCACTCGTGGCGCAGCAGCAACGCGCGTTGCGCCGGTTGCAGGGTGTGCGGCGCCAGGCCGTGGCGCTGGCTGGCGGCATCGGCGAAATGCTGGAACAGCACCAGGATGTCGTCGCCGCGCTCGCGCAGCGCCGGAATGCGCAGTGGCGCGACGTTCAGGCGGTAGTACAGGTCGGCGCGGAAGCGCCCCTGATCGGCGGACTGGCGCAAGTCCTCCTTGGTCGCGGCGATCACGCGGATATCCAGCGGGATCAACTGGTTGCCGCCCAGGCGCTCGACTACGCGCTCTTGCAGCAGGCGCAGCAGCTTGACCTGCACATCCAAGCTCATGCTCTCGATCTCGTCGAGGAACAAGGTGCCGCCGTTGGCGAACTCGAATTTGCCGATGCGCCGTTTCTGCGCGCCGGTAAACGCACCAGGCTCATGGCCGAACAGCTCGCTTTCGACCACCGATTCGGCCAGGGCCCCGGCGTTGATGGCCACGAACGGGCCGTCGCGACGGCTCGACAGGTCGTGCAGGGCGCGTGCCACCACTTCCTTGCCGGCGCCGGTCTCGCCGAGGATCAGCACGTCGGCGCGGGTGCCGGCCAAGGCGCCGATCTGCTCGCGCAGGCGCTGCATCTGCGCCGAGTGGCCGACCAGCCGGGTCGACAGTTGCTGGCGGTCGCTCAGGGCCAGGCGCAGGCTGCGGTTGTCCAGCACCAGGCGGCGCAGGGCCAGGGCGCGGCGCACGCTGTCGAGCAGGGCATCGCTGGCGAACGGCTTTTCCAGGAAATCGTAGGCACCGGCGCGCATCGCCTGGACCGCCAGCGGCACGTCGCCGTGGCCGGTGATCAGCAGCACCGGCAGTTCGGCATCGAGCCCGTGCAGTTGTTCGAGCAGTTGCAGGCCATCGATGCCCGGCATGCGAATATCGCTGACCACCACGCCGGGCCAGTCAGGCTGCAGGCGCGCGGCCAGGCCCTGGGCATCGGCCAGGGCGGCGACCTTGAGGCCGGCCAGGTCCAGGGTCTGGCTCAGGGCCTGGCGCAGGTGCGGATCGTCATCGACCAGGATGACCTGGGTTTGGCTGTCGATCAGTGGCTCGGTCATGCCGAGGAATCCTCCGAGGGTTGCAGGTTGGCGCCCGGCGGCGCAACGCGCAGTTGCAGGGTCAGCAGGGCGCCGCCTTCCGGGTGGTTGCCCAGCAGCAGCTCGCCGCCCAGGGCGCGCATCAGGCTTTCGCAGATCGCCAGGCCCAGGCCCAGGCCCTGGGTCCGGGTCTTGGTGGTGAAGAACGGTTCCTTGGCGTGTTCCAGGGCTTGGCGACTGAAGCCCGGGCCGTTGTCGCGGATGTACAGGTAGACGTTGCCATCGCGCTGTTCGGCACTGAGCCACAGGCGCCGCGGATTGGCTTTTTCGGTGAGGGCGTCGAGGGCGTTGGCCAGCAGGTTGCCGAGCACCTGGCGCAGGCGGGTTTCACCGGCCTGCACCCACAAGGTCGCGTCGGGCAGGTCGCGGGTCAATTCCACCGCCATCGCCCGGCGACGCTTGGCCAGCAGCGCCAGGGCATCGTCCAGCGCCGGTTGCAGGGCCACGCTTTCCGGCGCATGGCGGTCGCGGCGGGCGAAGGCGCGCAGGTGCGCGATGATCGAGGCCATGCGCCCGGTCAGCTCGCCGATCAGCTTGAGGTTGCCACGGGCGTCCTCGGTGCGCTGGTGATCGAGCAGCACCTCGGCATTCTCGGCATAGCTGCGAATGGCCGCCAGCGGCTGGTTGAGCTCGTGGCTGATGCTCGCCGACATGGTGCCGAGCACCGACAGCTTGCCGGCCTGGACCAGTTCGTCCTGGGCGCGCACCAGCTCCTGCTGCGCCTGCTCGCGCTCCAGCACCTCGTTCTTCAAGCGCGTGTTGAGCCATTCCAGGTCGGCGGTGCGCGCCACCACGCGGTTTTCCAGTTCCTGGCGGCCACGCGCTTCCAGCTCGATGCGGTCCATGTAGTGACGCCGGCGCTGCATCACCAGACCGGCCAGGAGCATGGTTACCAGCAGGGCGGCGGCGCCGATGGCCATGACCGTCTGCACCGAGCGATCGACCAGCATGCGCGGCGCCAGAATGCTCACCTGCCAGCCGGTTTCCTGGATGTCGCGGGTCTGGGTCAGCCAGGCGTCGGGCTCCAGGTGCAGAGGTTGCGGTGCCTGGGTCGGATACGGCTGGATGGCGATCATCGCCGTGCGCTCCTGCTCGGTCAGCGCGCGGGTGGCGCGGAACCGCCATTCGGGGCGCGAGGTGAGCACTACCACGCCGTTCTGGTCGGTCAGCAGCAGTTGTTCCGGCGTGCGCCCCCACAGGGTTTCGGTGTGGTCCAGGTCCACCTTGACCACCAGCACGCCTACCACTCGCTCACCGTCGCGCACGGCGGCGGCGAAGAAGTAGCCGCGCTTGGCCGAAGTGGTGCCCTGGCCGAAGAAGCGCCCCAGACGGCCCTGCATCGCTTCGATGAAATAAGGCCGGAAGGCGAAGTTGCGGCCGACGAAGCTGTCACGCTTGTCCCAGTTGGAGGCGGCCAGGGTGTTGCCGCTGACGTCCATCAGGTACATCACCTCGGCGCCGGTCTGTTGGGTGATCTCGCGCAGCAGGCGATTGGCGTTGGTCACCGCCTCCAGGCGGAACGGGTCGGCCAGCACCCCGCGCAGGGCCGGCAGGTCGCCAAGGATCTGCGGCAAGGTTTCGTAGCGGTGCAGGGTGCCGAGCAGGTTGGCGACGTAGAGGTCGAGGGTCTGGCGATTCTGCGAGGCCAACTGGTCCTGGTAGTAACGTTCGGCCAAGTGGTGCAAAGGCCATAGCAACGGGGCCAGGCACAGCGCCAGCAGTGCCAGGCTGCGCCAGCGAGGGCGTCGGGAAGGGGTCTGAATCGAGAGCATCGCCAAGTGCGCCAGAAGGATCTGACGCGATTATGCGCTAGTTCAGGCAGTCGTTCAGCGCCTGCTGCCAATGCGGGAGGCTGACGTGCCATTGCTGGGCCAGGCGCGAGCAGTCCAGCCGCGAGTTCAGCGGGCGCTGCGCCGGGGTCGGGTACTCGCTGCTGGGAATCGGCAGCAACTCGGCGCAGGGCAGGCCGCGCGCTTGCAGGTGCGCGGCGATGGCCTGGGCGAAGCCGAACCAGGAGGTCTCGCCCTGGGCCGTGAGGTGATAAGTGCCCCAGGCGCCGGACTCGCCGGACTGCCAGCGTTCGATCAAGGCGCGGGTGCTGGCGGCGAGGGTGCCGGCCCAGGTCGGGGCGCCGATCTGGTCGCTCACTACCTTCAGTTGCGCGCGCTCCTGCAGCAGGCGCTGCATGGTCAGCAGGAAGTTGCGCCCGTGCAGCGAATACACCCAACTGGTGCGCAGGATGAGGTGCTCGCCGCCCACGGCGGTGATCGCCTGCTCGCCGGCCAGCTTGCTCTGCCCGTAGACGCCCAGGGGGTTGGGCGTGTCGGCTTCGGTGTAGGCAGAGGTCTTGCTGCCGTCGAACACGTAGTCGGTGGAATAGTGGATCAGCGGCGCCTTCAGGCGCGCAGCTTCCTCGGCCAGCACGCGCGGGCCTTCGGCGTTTATCGCGTAGGCCAGTTCGGCTTCGCTTTCGGCCTGGTCCACCGCCGTGTGCGCAGCGGCGTTGACGATCAGGTCCGGTGCCAGCCGACGCAGCGGCGCGCGCAGCGCTTCGGGATTGGCCAGATCGAGCTGGTCGCGACCCAGCAGGTGCAGTTCGCCCAGATCGGCCAAGGCCCCGTGCAACGCTTGGGCGAGCTGGCCGTGGTGCCCGCAGACCAGAATCTTCATGGGAACAGCTCCGCGTCTTGCAGCAAAGGCCCAACCTGGTCCTTGGCCGACAGCAGGGGGGCACCCTGCAATTGCCAGTCGATGCCCAGTTGCGGATCGTCCCAGCGGATGCAGCGTTCGGCGGCGGGGTTGTAGTAGTCGGTGGTCTTGTAGAGGAAGTCCGCCGACTCGCTGAGCACCACGAAACCATGGGCGAAGCCCGGCGGAATCCACATCTGGTGCTGATTGTCGGCGGACAGCCGGGTGCTGACCCACTGGCCGAAGGTGGGCGAGCTGCGGCGGATGTCGACGGCAACGTCGAGCACTTCGCCCTGGGTCACGCGTACCAGCTTGCCCTGGGGGTTCTGCACTTGGTAATGCAGGCCGCGCAGGACGCCTCGCTGCGAGCGCGAATGGTTGTCCTGGACGAAGGATGCCTGCACCCCGGTGCGTTCGGCGAAGGCGCGGGCGTTGTAGCTCTCCAGGAAAAAGCCACGGCTGTCACCGAAGACCTTCGGCTCGATGATCAGGATGTCGGGAATGGCGGTGGGAATGACGTTCATGGTGTGTCTTCAGCCAGTTTGCTCAAGTAATGACCGTAGCCGGTCTTTTTCAATTCGTCGGCCTTGGCCAGCAGTTGTTCCTTGCCGATCCAGCCCTTCTGGTAGGCGATTTCCTCCAGGCACGCCACCTTCAGGCCCTGACGGTGCTCGATGGTCTGCACATACTGCGAAGCTTCCAGCAGGCTGTCGTGGGTGCCGGTGTCGAGCCAGGCGAAGCCGCGTCCGAAGCGCTCCACGCGCAGGTCGCCGCGTTGCAGGTAAGCGTTGGTAATGTCGGTGATCTCCAGCTCGCCCCGGGCCGAGGGGCGTACGCCCTTGGCGATCTCGACGACGTCGTTGTCGTAGAAATACAGGCCGGTGACGGCGTAGTTCGAGCGTGGCACGGCCGGCTTTTCCTCGACCGACAGCGCCTTGCCCTGCGCGTCGAACTCGACCACGCCGAAGCGCTCGGGATCCTTCACCAGATAGCCGAACACCGTCGCCCCGCTCGGGCGGCTGACGGCGCGCTGCAACTGTTCGCTGAAGCCTTGGCCATGGAAGATGTTGTCGCCCAGGATCAGGCATACCGAGTCGCTGCCGATGAACGACTCGCCGATCAGGAAGGCCTGGGCCAGACCGTCCGGCGAGGGTTGCTCGGCGTAGCTGAGGTTGATGCCGAACCGACTCCCGTCGCCGAACAGCGCGCGGTACTGCGGCAGGTCCTGGGGGGTTGAAATCAGCAGGATGTCGCGGATGCCGGCGAGCATCAGCACCGAGATCGGGTAGTAGATCATCGGCTTGTCGTAGATCGGCAGCAGTTGCTTGGACACGCTCAGGGTGATGGGGTGCAGGCGAGTGCCGGAGCCTCCGGCGAGCACGATGCCTTTGGTCATGCGATCAGGTCCTTGAAATCGAATTGGCCCAGCGATGTCCGCTCGACGCCGAGCCGCAGCCTCGATCACGTGAGGTCGCCAGGCCGGCAAAGGCTTCATCATAGCGCGTACTGCGGGCGTGCAGTGACAGACTGCAGCGAGCCCCACTTGCGTCCCGGCAAGGGTGATGGCGTCATAGGCGAAATCGAGGCCGAGGTTCGCACCATGCCGCTGCATACCCTGATCCACCGCTCCAGCCTGCCACGCCCCCAGGTTTCCGAGACGCAGGCCCGCCAGGCCTTGCAGGCCTACTACGGTCTGCACGGGTCGCTGGTGCCTCTTGGCAGCCAGCAGGACGTGAATTTCCGGCTGGACAGCGATCAGGGTCGTTTCGTGTTCAAGCTGTGCCACGGCAGTTATGCACGCATCGAGTTGGAGGCCCAGCATGCGGCACTGGCCTACCTGCGCGAGCACGGCCTGCCGGTGCCGGCGGTGCGTGCGGCGTTGGACGGTAGCCGGTTGCTGGCCTTGCAGATCGGTGGCCAGGCCTTGCGCGGGCGCGTGCTCGAGTACCTCGACGGCCAGCCGCTGACGCGTCTGGCGCACCTGCCGCAGCGCTTGATGGCTGAACTCGGTGCCTTGTGCGCCCAGGTGGGCAAGGCCCTGGCTGGCTTCGACCATCCGGGCCTGGAGCGTACCCTGCAGTGGGATCCGCGCCATGCCGGAGTGCTGATCGAACACCTGCTGCCGGTGATCAAGGACCGCGCCCACCGCGAGCGCGTCGCGGAAGTGGCCAGCCAGTCGCAGCGACGCCTGGCGCCGCTGGTCGGGCAGTTGCCCAAGCAGGCCGTGCACCTGGACATCACCGATGACAACGTGGTGTGGGCGCTGGATGAGCACCTGCAATGGCAGGCGCGGGGGGTGATCGACTTCGGCGATCTGTCGCGCACCTGGCGCATCGCCGATTTGTCCGTCACCTGCGCGGCCATGCTCCACCATGCCGCTGGCGATCCGCTGCGCATCCTGCCGGTGGTCGCCGCCTACCAGGCGGTCAACCCGCTGAGCGAAGCCGAGTTGCGCGCCCTGTGGCCGTTGCTGCTGAACCGTTCGGCGGTGCTGGTGCTGAGCAGCGAGCAGCAACTGACGGTCGACCCCGACAACCAGTACATCCGCGACAACATCGCCCATGAGTGGGAGATCTTCAACACCGCCACCGCCCTGCCTGCCGCGCTGATGGAAGCGGCGATCCTGCACGCGGCAGGCATGGCAGCGCAGGCGCCGGACCTGGCTGGCTGCGCGCCGCTGCTGCCGAGCCTGGCGCGGGAGAAGGTCAGCCTGCTCGACCTCGGCGTGCTCAGCCCGCACTGCGACGCTGGCAATTGGCAACAGGCCGGCTTCGACCAGCGTCTGCTGCTCGCCCAGCCCGCGCCGGCCAGCACCCAGTACGGCCAGTATCGCCTGTCGCAGACCCACATCGACCGCCCGGACGAGCCGGCCACCTGTGCCCTGGGCGTGGAGTTGAAGCTGTCCATCGGAACCCTGCTGCACGCGCCCCAGGCGGGCATCTGGCTGAGCACCGGCGATGGGCGCGGCTGTCTGAGCACGGCCCAGTGGGGGCTGTGGCTGAGCGGGCTGGAGCGCACGCCCGAGGACGGCGAGTCGGTGGAAAAGGGCCAGCTGCTCGGTTCCACCTACGGCCTGCTCGGCGTGCAGCTTGCGCTGGACACCGACATTCAGCCGCCGTTTTTTGCCAGGCCGTCGCAGGCGGCCACCTGGCTGGCCTTGTGCCCGTCGCCGGCGGCGCTGCTGGGTTTCGACTGCGACGCCGAACCGCTGGCCGACTCCCAGGCCCTGCTGGCCCGTCGCGATGCCAGCTTCGCCCGCTCGCAGAAGCATTACTACACCCAGCCGCCGCACATCGAGCGGGGCTGGCGCAACTACCTGATCGACATGCAGGCTCGCTCGTATCTGGACATGCTCAACAACGTGGCCGTGCTCGGCCATGGCCATCCGCGCATGGTTGCCGAGTCGGCGCGGCAATGGTCGCTGCTCAACACCAACTCGCGCTTCCACTACGCGGCCATCGCCGAATTCTCCGAACGGTTGCTGGCGTTGGCGCCGCCTGGGTTCGACCGGGTGTTCTTGGTCAACAGCGGCACCGAGGCCAACGACCTGGCGATCCGTCTGGCCTGGGCCTACAGCGGCGGGCGCGACCTGCTCAGTGTGCTGGAGGCCTACCACGGCTGGTCGGTGGCCACCGACGCGATTTCCACTTCGATCGCCGACAACCCGCAGGCCCTGGAAACCCGCCCGGACTGGGTGCATCCGGTAGAGGCACCGAACACCTTCCGCGGACGTTTTCGCGGATCCGACAGTGCGGCGGCCTACTTGCGCGATGTCGAGGCCAAGCTGGCCGACCTGGACGCGCGAGGGCGCCAACTGGCGGGGATGATCTGCGAGCCGGTGTATGGCAATGCCGGGGGTATCTCGCTGCCGCCGGATTACCTGCGCCAGGCCTACGCCCTGGTGCGCGCGCGTGGCGGGGTGTGCATCGCCGATGAAGTGCAGGTCGGCTACGGCCGTCTGGGCGAGCATTTCTGGGGCTTCGAAGAGCAGGGCGTGGTGCCGGACATCATCACCATGGCCAAGGGCATGGGCAACGGCCAGCCGTTGGGGGCGGTGATCACCCGGCGCGAGATCGCCGAGGCGCTGGAGGCCGAGGGCTACTTCTTTTCCTCGGCCGGTGGCAGCCCGGTGAGTTGCCGCATCGGCATCGCGGTGCTCGATGTCATGCGCGACGAGGGGCTGTGGGACAACGCCCGCGAGGTGGGCCGGCATTTCAAGTCGCGCCTGCAAGCGCTGGTGGACAAGCACCCGCTGGCCGGTGCGGCCCATGGCTCGGGGTTCTACCTGGGGCTGGAGTTGGTCCGCGATCGTCACACCCTGGAGCCGGCCACCGAGGAAACCCTGCTGTTGTGCGATCGCCTGCGCGAACTGGGGATCTTCATGCAGCCGACCGGCGACCACCTGAACATCCTCAAGATCAAGCCGCCCATGTGCACCACGCGCGCCAGCGTGGACTACTTTGTCGACTGCGTGGATCAGGTGCTGGGCGAAATCACTGAATTCATGTCGATTAATATCGACTAATTAAACGTCTAATTCATTATTTTAGGCTTTAGTACCCTTTAAATACCGATTTGCATCGGATAAATTGGGCGGCATCCAGCCATTCGTGGCCCGGGCTCGCCCCCAACTCTGCAGAGGCTTTCCATGAAGACCCTTGATTCGACTCCCCGCGCCGACGGTTTCCACATGCCCGCCGAGTGGGCGCCACAGACCCAGGTGTGGATGGTGTGGCCGGAGCGTCCGGACAACTGGCGTCAGGGCGGCAAGCCCGCGCAGGCGGCCCATGTGACCCTGGCCAAGGCCATCGCCCGCTTCGAGCCGGTCACCGTGGCGGTGTCGGCTGGGCAGTACGGCAACGCCCGTCGTCAGCTCGAACTGCCGAATATCCGTGTGGTGGAAATGAGCAGCGACGATGCCTGGGTGCGCGACACCGGCCCGACCTTCGTCATCGACGACCATGGCGAAGTGCGTGGGGTCGATTGGGGCTTCAACGCCTGGGGGGGCTTTGACGGCGGTCTGTACGCGCCGTGGAACCGTGACGAAGAACTGGCCGCCAAAGTCATGGAAATGGAGCGTTGCCAGCGCTATCACACCGAAGGCTTCGTGCTCGAGGGCGGCTCGATCCATGTCGATGGCGAGGGCACGCTGATCACCACCGAGGAATGCCTGCTCAATCGCAACCGCAACCCGCACCTGAGCCGCGAGCAGATCGAAGATGTCCTGCGCGAGCAATTGGCGGTGCAGACCATCGTCTGGTTGCCCGATGGGCTGTACAACGACGAGACCGACGGCCACGTCGACAATTTCTGCTGTTACGTGCGTCCAGGCGAAGTGTTACTGGCCTGGACCGATGATTCCAATGACCCCAACCATGCCCGTTGCCACGCCGCCTACGAGGTGCTGAAGAACACCCGCGATGCCAAAGGACGCGAGTTCGTGGTGCACAAGATGCCCATTCCTGGACCGCTTTATGCCACCGAAGAAGAATGCGCCGGCGTCGACCAGGTCGCCGGCAGCCAGCCGCGCGATCCCTCGGTGCGCCTGGCCGGATCCTACGTGAACTTCCTGATCGTCAACGGCGGCATCATCGCGCCCAGCTTCGACGATCCAGCCGACGCCCGCGCCAGAGCGATCCTCACCGAGCTGTTCCCCGACCACGAGGTGGTGATGATCCCCGGCCGTGAGCTGCTGCTGGGTGGCGGCAATATCCACTGCCTGACCCAGCAGCAGCCGGCGCCGGTCAAGCGCTGAGCCGGCCTCTACCCTGCCAGGGACGGTGCTGATCGAGCGTCGCTCGCGATGATCGACCAGCACCCTGGCACAGCTCTTGTATCGCATTCAGCCGGATGGTTCAGGCAGGGGCCACACCCCCGTTCTGTAACATTCACCCGGTAGTTTGGCCGCTCACGCCTCCAGGGAGTACGTGTCGAAATGAATGCAGCAAGTGAGTCGGCTATGTCCCCCGTGGCGATCGATCACGAATCGCTCAAGGTGTTGGCGCAGTGGTTGAAGCACCATGGAAGCCTCCGGGTCAGGAAGACCGATCCACGCCGCCTTCTGGATGCGCGATACCCGCAGGGATTGCTCAGCGACGCAGAGCTCGACGCGCTCGCCGCTGTCTGGCACTGACCGCCAGCCCGGTATCGCGACGGCAAACGCCACCGTTCACACGGTGGCGTTTGTTTTTCAGCCGGCCAGTTCCGTGGCCTCGTCCTCTTCGAAACCGCGCATCGCCCGCCCGACCAGCAAGGGGTCGGGGGCATGGGCGATGCTGTAGTCCTTGTCCGGATAGTCCAGGGCGTGGAGGAAGTGACGGATGCAGTTGAGCCGGGCGCGCTTCTTGTCGTCGGACTTGATCACGGTCCAGGGCGCATCGGCGGTGTCGGTGTGGAAGAACATGGCTTCCTTGGCCGCGGTGTAGTCGTCCCACTTGTCCAGCGACTTGATGTCGATGGGCGACAGCTTCCAATGCTTGAGCGGATCGTCACGGCGCGAGATGAAACGGCGCAACTGCTCTTCGCGGTTGACCGAGAACCAATATTTGAACAGCAGGATGCCGCTGTTGCACAGCATGCGTTCGAGGTCGGGGGCCTGGCGCATGAACTCCAGGTATTGCAGCGGCGAGCAGAAGTCCATCACCCGCTCGACGCCGGCGCGGTTGTACCAGGAGCGATCGAAGAACACCATTTCCCCGGCGGTGGGCAGGTGCTGGATGTAGCGCTGGAAGTACCACTGGCCCTTTTCCTGTTCCGAAGGCTTTTCCAGCGCCACGATGCGTGCGCCGCGTGGATTGAGGTGTTCCATGAAGCGCTTGATGGTGCCGCCTTTGCCGGCCGCGTCGCGTCCCTCGAACAACACCACGATGCGCTGGCCGGTGTCCTTGGCCCAGCTTTGTACCTTGAGCAGCTCGATCTGCAGCGCGTGCTTGGCCTTTTCGTACTCCTGGCGGCGCATCCGGGTGGCGTAGGGATAGCTGGCCGGCAGGCGGGCGCTGGTGCTGTCTTCGTTGCTGCCCTTGCGGGCGGTGGCCACTTCCAGTGCGGCAGGCTGTTGGCTGATGCGGGTGATGGTCGCTTCGGGCTTGCGCTTGCGGGCCCGAGCCGTGCGCGCGGCAGAGGCGGTGGGTGCGGGGAGGGGAAGAGGTGCGTCGTCGCTCATGGAGATCCTTGCGGGAATCGGGGGTCCATGGCGTAGCTTAGGGGGATGCGGAGGATGGCGGTTTGACATTGATCAAGCCCGGCAGCCAAATCCCAGGCAACAAAAAACCCGCACTGGGCGGGTTTCTTGTGTCGCTTCGGGTAACTTTGCAACCACCCGATGCTTAATGGTGGTGCCCAGAGACGGAGTCGAACCGCCGACACGAGGATTTTCAATCCTCTGCTCTACCGACTGAGCTATCTGGGCGACGGGGCGAATTAAAAAGGTTTTCAGATCTTGCGTCAACGACTTTTTGAAAAAATTTTAAATTAATTCCGTCGCTTACAGCCGTTGCCTGTTTTTTGTACAGACATGGGTCGTGCTCGGGCTCAGGCGCTCGGTGGCACGTAGCCTTCAGCCTGGGCGTAGTCCTCGCCGGCGAAGAACTTGTCCATCTCGGCCTGGAGGAACTTGCGGTCCTCGCCGTTCATCATGTTCAGGCGCTTCTCGTTGATCAGCATGGTCTGGTGCTTCTGCCACTCGTCCCAGGCCTTCTGCGAGATGTGTTCGTAGATGTCCTGGCCCTTGGCGCCCGGGTAGGGCGGGCGCGGCAGGCCCGGCAGCTCTTCGTTGTACTTGCGGCACTTCACGGTGCGGGTCATCGGGACTCTCCTGCAATCAATGCGTCGGCCGCGCGGGCCAGCAGTTTCTTCACGGGGGCGGCGAGGCCCAGGCGCGGCGGGGTGGCGAGGTTATACCAGAGCCAGTCGGGCTCGGCCACGTGCGGTCCGAGCGAGTCCACGCGGACCAGCCACGGCTCGATCGCCAGTTGGAAATGGCTGAAGGTATGGGTCAGGCCTTGCAGCGCCTGGCGTTCGGTCATGCGCAGGCCGTGCTGGTAGGCGAGGTCGTCGAGCTGCTCCAGGCTGTCCAGCTCCGGCAGGCTCCACAGACCGCCCCACAGGCCGCTGGAGGGGCGGCGGTAGAGCAGGATGGCGCCTTCGTGGTTGGTCAGCAGCGGCATCAGCGCCCGGCGCTGGGGCAGGGCTTTGCGCGGCTTGGGCTCGGGGTAGCGCTTTTCCTCGCCCAGCAGGTGCGCTTCGCAGCCGCGCTGCAGCGGGCAGATCAGGCAGCTGGGCTTGGAGCGGGTGCACAGCGTGGCACCCAGGTCCATCATCGCCTGGGTGTAGTCGTTGACCCGCGTCATCGGCGTGAAGCGCTCGGCCGCCATCCACAGGGCATTGGCGACCTTTGGCTCGCCGGGATAGCCGCCTTGCGCGGTGAACCGCGCCAGCACGCGCTTGACGTTGCCGTCGAGGATCGGCGCGCGCAGGCCCATGCTGATACTGGCGATGGCACCGGCGGTGGAGCGGCCGATGCCAGGCAGTTCGGTGAGCTGGGCGACGCTGCGCGGGAATTCGCCCGCATGCTCGGCGACGACGATCTGCGCCGCCTTCTGCAAGTTGCGCGCACGGGTGTAGTACCCCAGGCCTGTCCACAGGTGCAGCACTTCGTCTTCGGGCGCCTCGGCCAGCGCCTGCACGGTCGGCAGCGCCTGCATGAAGCGGTCGAAGTAGTTGAGTACCGTGCTCACCTGGGTCTGCTGCAACATGATTTCCGACACCCACACCCGGTACGGGGTGATGCCCTGTTGCCAGGGCAGGTCGTGGCGGCCGTGCTGGTCGAACCACTCCAGCACGACGCTGGAGAACTGCTGGGGGCTCATCGTTTGAACAGCCCCTTGAGCGCGTCCTTCAATTCCGGGCTGACCTTGTCGCCGAGCTTTTCATCGAGCTTCTCGTCGATCTTGTCTTTCAGGCGATTGCCGGCCAGCTTGGCGGCGACCTTGCCCAGGCCGTCCTTGTCCAGGCGGCAGGCCTTGGCGCCCAGCTCCAGCGGGCCGCGGCAGCGCAGCGGCAGCTCGACGCCGACGTAGCGCTCGTTGACCTGGCAGGCCGGGTCGGGCATGGCCCGCTGATCGCCCTCGACCAGTACGCCGATGCCGTAGTCCATGCCCAGCACGCGCAGGTCCACGTCGCCATGGCCGTTGACGGTCAGGCCTGGGATGCGCACCTTCAGGTCCGGGTTGCTGGCCACGCCGTTGCGCACCACCAAGGTGCCGCGCAGTTCCTGGAACGGCGTGTCCTTGGCCCGTGGCTCGCCGCTGAGCTGCTTGCGGTTGAGGGTGGCGATGGCCTGGCACAGTTGCTGTTCGAGGTTGGCGTTGACCAGCACGCCATCGGTGATGGTGAAGCTGGCATTGCCATTGAGCGTATCGACCAGTGCTTTCTGGCTGTTGCCGCTGGCAGTGAGGTCGCTGGACAGGGTCAGCAGGCCTTTGACCGGCGGGGCCTGATCTGGCGTGTCGCGCTTGATGAAGTGCTCGACCGGTACGCGGGTGATCTGCGTGTTGACGCCCAGTTGCGGCACGGCCGGGCGCACGTCGACCGTGCCCTTGGCCTCGAAGCTGCCGTTGTACAGGCCGCCGCGCAGGGTCTGCAGGGTCAGCAGGCCGCCTTGGCCGGAGGCTTGCAGGTGAGCGTCGGTGATCGGCAGCTTGTCCAGGGTCAGGGCGCCGAACGACAGGTCGGCTTGCAGGTCCAGGGCACGCAGGCGATCGACCGGCAGCAGCTTGTCGGTGCTCCAGGCCACTTGGGTGGGTGCGGTCGGCAGCGGCGTGGAGCCGGCCCCGGCGACTGCCGTGGCTTCCTGTTGCTGCACCTCGGCCTGACGCGCGGCCTTGGCACCTTTGGCCTCCTCGCTCTTGGCCGGCAGGTAGCGGTCGGCGTCGAACTTGTCGCCCTTGAGCTGCACGCGCAGCGCCTGCTTGGCGAAGTCTTCGATGGCGACGCGGCCGGTGAAGCTGCTGTCATCGAGTTTCACCGCCAGGTCTGGCAGGGCAATGGCGGTTGGCGAACCTTCCAGGCGGGTGACCAGTTCGAGCTTGGCGAAGGCGTTCGCATCGGCGGTGGCCGGCAGCGGATGGCCGATGCCGTCGAGGAAGGTGCGCAGGTTGAATTGGGCGATGGACAGCGCGCCGCTGATCTGCGGGGTGCTGCTCAGGTCGCGCAGGTTCAGCTCGCCGAGTGCACGCAACTGGTTGGCCGAGACCTTGAGGCCAGTCCAGGAGGCGACGTCGGCGCCCAGGTCGGCCAGTACCTGGCCCTGGGCGGCGAAGGTCACGGTCTTGCCGGCGGTTGGCTCGCCCGAGGTTTCGCCGGACAAGCGCATGTCTTCGAGGCTATAGCGCTTGAGCTTGCGATCGAAGCGCAGATCGCCGACCAGCTCGGTGCGCGCCTTGATGTTCGGTTCGCTGGCGCTGACGAAGGCACTGGCTTTGATCGGTGTGCTGACGCCGTCATGCACGGGACCGGTGCTCAATTGGATGCTTTCGGCGCCATAGCTCCTGCCACTCTGTTCGTCGGTGAACTGCACTCGCGCGTTGTTCACGGTGAGGCTGTCGATGTCCAGCTTCACGGCGCGTTCGTTGGCATCGCCCTTGGCAGGCGCAGGCGCTTCGCTCGGCTCGGCTGGGGCCGTCGGGGCGCTGGCGTTCTGCTCGGGCAGCGGCTTGCCGATGTCCTCCCAGTTGCCGTGGCCGTGCGGGTCGCGCACCAGGGTCAGGTTCAGGCCTTCGACGCGCACGTCGCTCATCTGCACCTCGCGGCGCAGCAGCGGCAGGACGCGCACCGACAAGCCGAGCATCTGCAGGTCGGCGAACGGCTGCTTGGGGTTGTTCAGCGTAGCGATGCTCGCCTCATGCAGCTCCAGGCCCAGCCAGGGGAACAGGCTCCAGCCGATGTCGCCGTTGAGGGTCAGCTCGACGTGGGCCTTCTTGCGGGCCAGCTCGCGGATTTCGTCTTTGTAGTCGTTGGGATCGAAGAGGTGGGTCAGGGCGAAGCCCAGCGCCACGATGATCAGCAACAACCCGAGAAGTCCAAGCCCCAGGATTTTGCCGAACGCTTTCATGGGCGAGTCCTTGTAGTCCGATGGATGAATTCGAGCGGCAGAGTATAGCGCCGTGCGCGCCGCTTCTGAGTAACTGACGCACGATAGAGGGCGTTTGCCATGAAAGGGCTTCGACAGCGTCGCCCGACACAGTTCCGTTCGGAGACTGCCCAGCCTGATCGGACGCAAACGCTTGCGCACGAAATCACGGGGCGAGCAGATTTATGAAAAATAATGATGTCAGTTTGATCTCGCCGTCACTTTATGCTGGTAACCTTGCCTCGCTTCCGGAGTGTCCGCGACCGATTGTCGCGGGGCAGTGATGCCGAAAACGGCGCGTAATTCGCCTTGTGTGCCGCGAAACGCCAGGGAAACGATCCGTAAGCACTGACAATTCATATAAGGATCGAATCCATGACTAGCAGCAACACGACAGGGGCGGCGCCAGGCTTCCTGTCCAAGGAGCGCATCATCGCCCGCCCGGGCTTCAACCGCTGGCTGGTACCCCCGGCGGCATTGGCTATCCACCTGTGCATCGGCATGGCCTACGGCTTCTCGGTGTTCTGGCTGCCGCTGTCGCAAGCTATCGGCATTACCGCACCAGTGGCCTGCTCGCCCGACCTGGGCTTCATCGCCCGTCTGTTCAGCGCCGACTGCGACTGGCAGATCTCGATGCTGAGCTGGATCTACACCCTGTTCTTCGTCTTCCTCGGCTGCTCGGCCGCCGTGCTGGGCGGCTGGCTGGAACATGCCGGTCCGCGCAAGGCTGGCCTGGTCTCGGCGCTGTGCTGGTGTGGCGGCCTGGTGATCTCGGCCATCGGCATCAAGACCCATCAGCTGTGGATGATGTGGCTGGGGTCGGGTGTGATCGGCGGTATCGGCCTGGGGCTGGGCTACATTTCGCCGGTTTCGACCCTGATCAAGTGGTTCCCGGACAAGCGCGGCATGGCCACCGGCATGGCGATCATGGGCTTCGGTGGCGGGGCGATGGTGGGTGCACCGCTGGCCACGGCGCTGATGGGGCACTTCGCCAACGGCCAGGAAGTGGGCGTGTGGCAGAGCTTCATCGCCATGGCGGCCATCTATTTCGTGTTCATGACCGCAGGCGCCCTGGCCTACCGGGTGCCGCCGACCGGCTGGAAGCCCGAGGGCTGGACGCCGCCGGCGAAGAAAGCCAACGCCATGGTCACCGACCGTCACGTGCACGTCAGCGTGGCCTGGAAAACCCCGCAGTTCGCCCTGGTGTGGCTGGTGCTGTGCCTGAACGTGTCGGCCGGTATCGGCATCCTCGGCATGGCTTCGCCGCTGCTGCAGGAAGTGTTCGGCGGCAAGCTGCTGGGCAACGACCTGAGCTTCAGTGAGCTCAATGCCGCGCAACTGGCGCAGATCGCCGCCATCGCCGCGGGCTTCACCGGCTTGCTGAGCCTGTTCAACATTGGCGGACGCTTCTTCTGGGCGTCGTTCTCCGACTACATCGGGCGCAAGAACACCTACTTCGCCTTCTTCGCCCTGGGCGTGGGCCTGTACACGCTGGTGCCGAACATGGGCCACATCGGTAACGTCGCGCTGTTCGTGGCGGCGTTCTGCATCATCCTGTCGATGTACGGCGGCGGTTTCTCGACCGTTCCGGCCTACCTGGCCGACCTGTTCGGCACGCAGATGGTCGGCGCGATCCACGGCCGCCTGCTCACCGCCTGGGCGGCGGCCGGCGTGCTCGGCCCGGTGCTGATCACCTACCTGCGTGAGGCGCAGTTGGCGGCCGGCGTGCCGCGCGCCGCTGCCTACGACATGACCTTGTACATCCTCGCCGGCCTGCTGGTGCTGGGCTTCATCTGCAACCTGCTGGTGCGTCCGGTGGCTGACAAGTACTTCATGACCGATGCCGAGCTGGCCGCCGAGCGCGCACTGAGCCACGACAAGGGCGCCGACGGGGCCAAGTCGCTGGAATGGCACGCCGCGCCGGGCAGCCTGCCACTGGTGCTGCTGGCCTGGGCGGTGGTGGTGATTCCGCTGGCCTGGGGCGTGTGGGTCACCTTGCAGAAGACGGCGGTGCTGTTCCACTGAGGCCGATGACAGCCGGCTGATGGCTGGCTGCGATGGCCCTATCGCGGGGCAAGCCCGCTCCCACAGGTTCTGCACTGTGGGGGCGGGCTTGCCCCGCGATGCATTTACGGCGTCGCCACACGTCATCCGCGTTTCAAGCCGGCGCGTTCTGGGCCTATAATGCAGCCCTTTTCGCCCAATGATTTTGCGGAGCTGGTGATGGTCGAACGTAAGGCTTCCGTCGAGCGCAATACCCTGGAAACCCAGGTCAAGGCCTCGATCAACCTGGATGGCAGCGGCAAGGCCCGATTCGATATCGGCGTGCCTTTCCTTGAACACATGCTCGACCAGATCGCCCGGCACGGGCTGATCGATCTGGACATCGAATGCAAGGGCGACCTGCATATCGACGATCACCACACCGTCGAAGACGTCGGCATCACCCTCGGCCAGGCGTTCGCCAAGGCCGTCGGCGACAAGAAGGGCATCTTCCGCTATGGCCATGCCTACGTGCCGCTGGACGAAGCGCTGTCGCGCGTGGTCATCGACTTCTCCGGCCGCCCGGGCCTGCAGATGCACGTGCCGTTCACCCGCGCTTCGGTCGGCGGTTTCGATGTGGACCTGTTCCAGGAGTTCTTCCAGGGCTTCGTCAACCACGCGCTGGTCACCCTGCACATCGACACGATCCGCGGGCACAACACCCACCACCAGATCGAAACCGTGTTCAAGGCCTTCGGCCGCGCCTTGCGCATGGCCGTGACGCTCGACGAGCGCATGGCCGGTCAGATGCCTTCGACCAAGGGATGCCTGTGATGCAGACCGTCGCCGTCATCGACTATGGCATGGGCAACCTGCACTCGGTGGCCAAGGCCCTCGAGCACGTGGGCGCCGGCAAGGTGCTGGTCACCAGCGACGCGGCGGTGATCCGCGAGGCTGACCGCGTGGTATTCCCCGGCGTGGGCGCAATCCGCGACTGCATGGCCGAAATCCGCCGCCTGGGCTTCGACGCCCTGGTGCGTGAAGTCAGCCAGGACCGTCCGTTTCTCGGCATCTGCGTGGGCATGCAGGCGCTGCTCGAACACAGTGAGGAAAACGAAGGCGTCGATTGCATCGGCCTGTTTCCCGGCCAGGTGCGGTTCTTCGGCAAGGGCCTGGAGGAAGACGGCGAGCACCTGAAGGTGCCGCACATGGGCTGGAACGAAGTCAGCCAGTGCGTCGACCATCCGCTGTGGCACGACGTGCCGGACCGCGCGCGTTTCTACTTCGTGCACAGCTACTACATCCAGGCCGGCAAGCCGGGCCAGGTGGTCGGTCGTGGCCATTACGGCGTCGACTTCGCCGCCGCACTGGCCGACGGCTCGCGCTTCGCCGTGCAGTTCCACCCGGAAAAAAGCCACACCCATGGCCTGCAATTGCTGCAGAACTTCGTGGCCTGGGACGGGCGCTGGTGATGAGCCGCTCGAAAACCAAGGCCCCCATCCTGACGCTGGCCCCCGAGCAGGAGCGCCAGGCGCTCGACACGCTCAAGCGCTTTCTCGAAGACCGCTTCGAGCTGGAGCTGGGCAGTTTCGAGGTGGCCGAGGTGCTCGAGCTGTTCAGCCGCGAAGTGGCGCCGCATTACTACAACCGGGCGATCGCCGATGTTCAACTGCACCTCAAGGAGCGGTTCGAGAGCATCGAAAGCGACCTCTGGGCTTTAGAGAAAAGCTGAAAGCCTCAAGCGCCACGCTTCCAGCCAACGCTTGATCGCCGATCCGACACATAACGCGCATTGCAGCTTGTCGCTGGCAACGTGCAGCTTGAAAGGAAAGAGCATGCTGATCATCCCCGCTATCGATCTGAAGGACGGTGCCTGCGTGCGCCTGCGTCAAGGCCGCATGGAAGACTCCACGGTGTTCTCCGATGACCCGGTGAGCATGGCTGCCAAATGGGTCGAGGGTGGCTGCCGCCGCCTGCACCTGGTCGACCTCAACGGCGCCTTCGAGGGCCAGCCGGTCAATGGCGAGGTGGTCACTGCCATCGCCAAGCGTTATCCGACCCTGCCGATCCAGATCGGCGGCGGTATCCGTTCGCTGGAGACC
Source organism: Pseudomonas boreofloridensis (assembly GCF_030580795.1). Classification (NCBI taxonomy): domain Bacteria; kingdom Pseudomonadati; phylum Pseudomonadota; class Gammaproteobacteria; order Pseudomonadales; family Pseudomonadaceae; genus Pseudomonas; species Pseudomonas boreofloridensis. The sequence goes on from NZ_JAUQOQ010000029.1 coordinate 36,478, forward strand.
ATCGAGCATTACGTCAGGGCCGGTGTCAGCTACGTGATCATCGGCACCAAGGCGGTCAAGCAGCCCGAGTTCGTCGCCGAGGCCTGCAAGGCCTTCCCCGGCAAGGTCATCGTCGGCCTGGATGCCAAGGACGGCTTCGTCGCCACCGACGGCTGGGCCGAGGTCAGTTCGGTGCAGGTCATCGACCTGGCCAAGCGTTTCGAGGCCGACGGCGTCTCGGCGATCGTCTACACCGACATCGCCAAGGACGGCATGATGCAGGGCTGCAACGTGCCCTTCACCAAGGCCCTGGCCGAAGCCACCTCGATCCCGGTGATCGCCTCGGGCGGTATCCACAACCTGGGTGACATCAAGGCCCTGCTGGACGCCAAGGCCCCCGGCATCATCGGCGCCATCACCGGCCGTGCCATCTACGAAGGCACTCTCGACGTCGCCGAGGCCCAGGCCTTCTGCGACAACTACTAAGCGCTGCAAGCTACAAGCGGCAAGCTGCAAGATGGAGAGCGCTATGCGAGCCGCTTGCAGCTTGAAGCTTGCCGCTGCCTTCAGGAGGCTGACCCATGGCTTTAGCCAAACGCATCATCCCTTGCCTGGACGTGGACAACGGCCGGGTGGTCAAGGGCGTCAAGTTCGAGAACATCCGTGACGCCGGCGATCCGGTGGAGATCGCCCGGCGCTACAACGAGCAGGGCGCCGACGAGATCACCTTCCTCGACATCACCGCCAGCGTCGATGGTCGCGACACTACGCTGCACACCGTCGAGCGCATGGCCAGCCAGGTGTTCATCCCCCTGACCGTCGGCGGTGGCGTGCGCAGCGTGCAGGATATCCGCAACCTGCTCAACGCCGGGGCCGACAAGGTGTCGATCAATACCGCTGCGGTCTTCAACCCGGAGTTCGTCGGGGAAGCGGCCGATCGCTTCGGCTCGCAGTGCATCGTCGTCGCCATCGACGCCAAGAAAGTCTCGGGCCCCGGCGAAGTGCCGCGCTGGGAGATCTTCACCCACGGCGGGCGCAAGCCGACCGGGCTCGATGCCGTGGCATGGGCGAAGAAAATGGAAGCGCTGGGGGCGGGGGAGATCCTGCTGACCAGCATGGATCAGGACGGCATGAAGAACGGCTTCGACCTGGGCGTGACCCGTGCCATCAGCGATGCGCTGGGCATTCCGGTGATCGCGTCGGGTGGTGTGGGCAACCTGCAGCACTTGGCCGACGGCATTCTGGAAGGGCATGCCAGCGCGGTGCTGGCGGCGAGCATCTTCCACTTCGGCGAGTACACGGTGCCGGAGGCCAAGGCCTACATGGCTTCGCGCGGGATCGTGGTGCGCTGATTCAGTGAAGCGGGCCGCCAGGCGGCCCAATCGCGGGGCGCGCCCCCCCCCCCCCCCGGGGGGGGGGGGGGGGGGGGGGCCCCGCAGGCTAAAAATCTCTTTCTGACACAAAACCCGCGTGATCGAGGGTTTTCGGGG